>JBKPJS010000663.1:0-7121 GCA_046730815.1 Acidobacteriota bacterium | reverse complement strand
AAAGAGGAGTGTTTATGCGTTCAAACGGCCAGTCCCGCCGCTCAATTATCGGCTTCCTGATTCTTTCAGCTCTTTTGCTAGTCGCGCTTGCGGCGCCGGTGTGGGCGCAGAGTGTGCCGCTAATCGACCGCGAGCTTTTCTTCGGTGACCCCGAAATCGCCGGTGCTCAGATCTCCCCGGACGGAGCTTTCATCGCCTTTATCAAACCCTTTAAAGGCACACGCAACATCTGGGTAAAGAAGACGGCCGATCCGTTTACGAACGCGAAACCTATCACCGCCGACACCAAGCGGCCGATTCCGGCTTACTTCTGGTCTCGTGACGGCAAGTTCATCCTCTTCGTTCAGGATAAAGCCGGCGACGAGAATTACAACGTTTACGCCGTCAACCCTGCGGACAGTCCCGCCGCAGGACAAGATGTGCCGGCAGCTCGTAATCTCACCGACGTAAAAAGCGTCCGCGCCGTCATATTTGCCGTGCCTCGCAGTGAGCCCGACGCCATCTACGTAGGTATCAACGACCGCGATCCCGCGTGGCACGATCTCTACAAAGTAAAGATTTCCACCGGCGAGCGCACGCTAATCCGCAAGAACACGGAACGCATCACCACCTTTGTCTTCGATCTTAAGGACCAGTTGCGCCTGGCAACCAGATCAGCGGAAAACGGCGACACGGAAGTTTTGAGCGTTGACGCAGACAAGTTTACGAAGGTTTACAGTTGCGGGGTGTTTGAGCAATGCGGACCAGTTCGCTATCACAAAGATGGCGAACGTGTTTACTTCACCACAAACAAGGGCAGCGACGTCGATCTAATCCGTCTTGAGCTCTTCAACCCAACCACCGGTAAAGAAGAGGTTGTTGAATCAGATCCCCTGAAACGCGTTGACTTCGGCAACGCAGAGTTCTCGGAAGTTTCTGATGAGCTGATTGCCACTGTTTACACCGACGAACGCGAACGCATCTACTGGAAGGACAAAGGCTTCGAAGCTGATTACAAGAACCTGCAGAAACAACTCCCCGGTAAGGAAATCAATTTCGGGTCTTCAACTAAGGATGAAAAGCTATTCCTCATTTCCGCAAACGCGGATACCGATCCCGGCTCAACTTATCTATACGACCGCACGACCAAAAAGCTGACGCTTCAATATCAGATACGCGAGAAGTTGAACCGCTCGTATTTGGCTCCGATGAAGCCGGTCAAGTATCCGTCGTCTGATGGATTGGAAATCCCCGCCTACTTAACGTTACCCAAGGGCGTTGAAGCCAAGAATCTTCCGGCAGTGATCGTTCCACACGGCGGTCCATGGGGTCGTGACAGTTGGGGCTACAACCCGTTTGCGCAGTTTCTCGCCAATCGCGGTTACGCTGTCTTACAACCTAACTTCCGTGCATCAACTGGCTACGGCAAGAAGTTTCTTGACTCGGGAAACAAGCAGTGGGGCGACAAAATGCAGGACGACGTGACCTGGGGTGCGAAATATCTCAATGCTCAGGGCATCGCCGATCCGAAGCGAGTGGGAATTATGGGTGGCTCTTACGGAGGCTATGCCACACTCGCAGGAGTTGCGTTTACACCCGACCTTTACGCGGCTGGAGTTTCGATTGTTGGACCATCAAATCTAATCACGCTGCTCGAGTCGATTCCGCCATACTGGGAACAGATTCGAAAGCTTTTCTACGAGCGCATGGGGGATCCCAACACGCCTGAAGGAAAGGTCCAGTTGCTGCGGCAGTCGCCACTAACCGCAGCCGCGAAGATCAAGACTCCTCTGCTTGTAATCCAGGGCGCTAACGATCCGCGCGTTAACAAACGCGAATCGGATCAGATCGTAATCGCTTTACGCGACAGAGGATTTCCAGTTGAGTATATGGTTGCGCCAGACGAAGGGCACGGCTTTGCTCGTCCGGTGAATAATATGGCGATGTTTGCCAGCGCGGAAAAGTTTCTCGCGAAATATCTTGGTGGTCGTTATCAGGAAACTATGACTCCGGAAGTGGCTCAACGTCTGAAGGAAATAAACGTCGACGTGAAGACGGTGACAATGCCAAAGATGATGAGCTCAACATCCGAAGTTCCGAAACCCGCAGTGGACCTTCGGCCCGGTACTTACAATTACAAGGCGTCGATTGCTCTCGGACCACAAACAATTCCGCTCACCGTGAAGACAGACATTAAGGAAGAAAACGGAGCGTGGACCGTCAATGAAACGGCACAGACTCCACAAGGCGAGATCGTCGACATCAGCACAATCGAAAAAGGAAGTCTGCTGCTGAAGCATCGCATGATTAAGCAAGGTCCAATGACAATCGAGATGGACATCACGCCGAACAAACTGAGCGGGACCACGACAATGGGTGGGCAATCCAAACCAATCGACGTTGATCCCGGCGGCGCTTTATTTGCCGATGGGGCTGGCGCTTTTGACGTGATTGCTGCTCTTCCCCTAGCGGATGGCTACAGTTTGAGTTTTCGAAATTTCGATGTGCAGAAACAGAAGCCTCAGATCAAACAGTTGAAGGTAGTCGGATCGGAGAGCGTCACTGTTCCGGCAGGCACTTTCGACGCTTATAAGGTGGAGTTAGTCGCGGCCGACAATGATGCAGATAAACAGACTGTTTGGATCGATAAGGCGAGTCGGAAAGTGTTAAAGATTTCGGCTGTGCTTCCGAGCCTTAATGGAGCAATCCTAACTTCAGAGCTGACACCCTAAATTTTAACAGGATGTACAAGGTTCGACAGGATTTACATGTTAATCCTGAAACAATCTTGTACATCCTGTCCGCTAAAAAGCCTTTTGTGCTTTTTGTGGCAAATCAAGATCGGCAATCAGATCCGTCAACAGCGTAGGGACGTGCTCGCCTTCGAGGTAGCCCTTGCCGAGCATCCTCGTGATGCGACGGTCCGTCGTCTGGCCCGTCACCTCTTTTAGTATCGCTCGCGCAAATGCCGACACGACCTTGTGGTCAAACTGCTTCCCGCTATTCTCTCGCAAGTCGCGCACGACGTCTTCAAACGATCGACGCCGTCGATAAGGACGATCCGTAGTCATGGCGTCGAACGAGTCCGCCAGTGAAACGATCTTGGCGCCCATCGGTATCTGTTCGTCCGTCAGTCCATCCGGATACCCACGCCCATCGAGACGCTCGTGATGGTGCTTCGCCATCAAAGGTATGTCTGCGTAGGGATGTTTGATGGGCGCCAGAATCTCGTATCCGGCCGAAGGATGTCGATTCAGCTCGCTCGAATTCTTCGCATCGATGTTGTACGGCGCGTTGATGATGTCGCGGTCGACAACTAATTTTCCGATGTCGTGCAAGTAACCAGCGATCTGAATTCCTTCAACCTCCTCTTCACTCCAACCCATCTCGCGCGCAATGATCTCGCTGTACTTGCCGACGCGCTCTGAATGGCCCTGCGTATATTTGTCTTTGATATCAATGGCCGCGGCGAAGGCTCTCACCGTATCGCGATAGATCGCGCGCAACTCGTTGTAGAGCCGCTTGTTCTCCTCAGCGCGTTGGGCGATCTGTTCGAGCAGGCGATGAGTGTGAATGCCGACACCAATGTGCCTCACCATGGCGCGAATCGTGTCGAAATCGTCAGCAGAAAACTCCTCGCCACTTGCTTTCCCACCAAGTAGGATCAACCCGGTTACTTCACCACGAACAACCATCGGCAACACGAGCTCAATTCCTTCCTGAAGGAGTTGATCCCGATGCCGGCTCATGAAAACGTTTGACGTCGCAGTGTTTCTAACTAGAAAATCCGTTGCATCTCCCTGGAGAAAAGTCTTCTTCTCCGCTTCCTCGATCTGAAACCCGCTTAAGAACTGATCTCTCAGACCCCAAATCGCCGCACAACGCAGTGGACCAGCATCGACACACTCCACGACAGCACCGCGGCGCAAAGCTAGGGTACCAAGCAACAGGTGCATCGACGTGCGCACCATTTCGCTGAAATCGCCTGTGCCGGCGATCTCCTGCCCCAAGTCAGCCAGCGCACCAAACGTGTGAATCAGCTTCCGGGTTGAAGGCTCCATGCCACTAATGGATTACGGGGGTAGTCTCAAATTGGGAGATATTCAAAAGTGCTTCGCTTTCATTCTTCGCGATGCAAACATGGCGGGTCAGGCCAAGCATTTCGAACAATTCGATGGTCTGATTATTGACGTCGGAAAAAACGATGCGGGCACCGCTCTTTTCGGCGATGTCGATTATTCCAAGGAGAATTGAGACGCCAATACTGTTGACTAATTTCGTATCGCTGAAGTCAATGATCAGCGCCCGGCAACCGCAATCCAGTTGCCGGCGACACTCCCGCTCGATCATTTCACCGGTTAGCTTGTTAAGGTAGTCGCCAGCGTAAACAACAGCGGTGGTGCCAACACAGTGCGAGCGTACTAGCCCTCCACTCGATGTATCCACTCGACAGCTCCCTTCGGGTCGAATGTCTGTTATAAAAGCGGACTTGCTAAACTATAAATTTGGGAGGAGTAATGCCCCGCTGGTTCGGATAAACTACTAAAGCTTAGGAAGATCCAGTTCGCAGGTATTTGGTCATGCGCAAACTGGTTCCCTCATCGACCCGTTCAAACTCAACCTCATCCATGAGAGTTCGGATGAGTTTAAGTCCCCAACCGCGTCGTTCTTCCGCTGCCTCAGATCCGCTATTCGCGCCGTTCAGATTGGCTGGCACGATGCCGCGACTCGAAATAGTGATGACTAATCTATCACTTTCCACGCGAAAGCGTTGATAAATTTTTCGATCCGGGCTGAAACTGTGCTCCGAAGCGTTGATGCAAGCCTCGACAATGGCCGTCTTTATCTGGTTAATCGCCTCGGGCCGGAAGGTCAGGCGCCGGGCAATTTGCTCGGCTGTGCTGGCCGCAATCAACTCGTTGTCTTCGCCCATTGGCACGACTACAAGGAATTCATTCGGCTCTCCCGTTGGTACGATTGGGCTGGCGACTTGCTCGCCGAGCCGAGCGGCGAGTAGCTCTAGCTGTTGCCGGCTGGAGCATAAGGCTTTGCGCCGCACCAACAGCCTGCCGGCTTCCTCGGAAAAGCCTTCGTTTGAGATTAACCAGATCTGAAAGCGCGTGAAGCCGAGATAGCCAGCCAGACTTTCAAATCGTTCACACCAAAGGCGCGCTACGTCCGCATCGACCTCGAGCTTCGATTCGATGTCGGCAGCCAGCCAGATGACTTCCTGCGCATCGGAGTAAGTTCCTTCTTCAAACGTGTGGGCTACGAGGCAGTGGTCCTCTTCGCAAATCTGACGCATGTCGCTGTTGAAGGCTGAACAGTTTGCGAGATGAACCGTCTGCGGTAGTTTGAAGTATTCGGTCTCGGCTGACAGTCCAGCGACGATAGTTTCGTTTTCAGCGCCTTTGTACTTTTCGCTGAAAGTCTTGTAGTCAAATAGCACCGCAGATACTCGCTGGCAGTTGAACCGTGAGATCAATTCGCGCAAGCCGGCATTTGCGATCTGCTTGTAGTGTCGCGCCATCGTATGAGGAGCGCGTTTGAGAGAATCAGCCAACGCATCGGCAACCACCAGAGCGCGTGGCTCATTGAGCACGTCCAGTCGATACCTGATTTTGAGATAGTCTTTCCAGGCTTGTGGTCCAGCTCCGGCTTCGACTGTAGTTTCATCCCAATTCACAAACTCCTGCACGTGCAGTCGGTGCAGCACGTCTTCGAGTTCCGAAGCAGTCATGCGCAAACGCTTGCGCCACACATCGAATGACGACGTTTGCCCTTCACCGGCCGCGGCTTCCCAAAGCAAACGAATCAGGAGATGTCTTGTGTCGAGCCGTGGTGAAATCTCTTCAAGCAGATCTGCGAAATGCCGGTGAATGTGACCGCCGAAGAGCTCCTCAACGTAGAGACGTTCACAATCGAGATAAGACATCAGTGAGGTGCGTTTCTCACGTGCCGCTTGCAGGAAGATGCTGATGAAGAATGGGCTGCCGGCAAACTGCTGCACCAGCAGATCGCGTGCTGCTTCGCTGGTTGCGACTTGCTGGCGGCGTGCGACATGTTCCACGAGCCGCGCAGCCTCAGTCGCCTCCAGTCGCTCTAAACGCAACAAGTCAAGTAGCTCAAAGTTGCATTTCGCATCATGCGCTGCTTCGAGAATCTGGCGGCGCAAACCGGCAAGGACAAAAGAGAATCCTCCACGTCCGAAGACCCTCAGTATTTCCGTTCCCAACACCACCACGCCATTGAGATACTCGGCGAGCTGCGCTCCATCGAGCATCACGAATGGACGTCCACGTCCTGCGGGGATGCGCTGCGGCGCGCCAAGGCAGAATCGCACGAGCGCCTTGTCGTCGTTGCTGAATCGCAGCTTGTTGTATGCCTCGACCAGTTGCTCGAGCCATTCGAAGTCTGCGGGAGGCGCAAGCTCGAGCAGATCCTGCAACGTCAGTGGAGCGTGAGAAACAACCGGTTCGTCCCTGCGATATGCGATGTACTGCTGGACAAATGTATTGAGAAACTCGATCGCCGCGCTTACGGCAGTAGACTCGTTTTGGGTAATTGCAAAGTAAATCGGAATGACGTCCGAGCGCCGGTTGAAGATCTGATCGTAGGCCTGTCGCAGAAGCTCCGAGACACCGGCTGAGGGTTCCATCAGCAACAGTAACCCTCGACCTGCATTAGCGGGCTCCGCGTGGTCCATGATCCGCTCGAGCTCGCCCGCACGACCAACAAAGTCTTGCTGCGTGACGCGGCCGAGTACACGGCGGAAGCTTTCGCTGGAGCTGCGACTACTCATGTTCCTCAGCCACAAAGAAGCACAAAAAACACAAAATGGTTTTTCGCTGACTCTTGTGCCTTTTGTGCTTCTTTGTGGCAATCCTTAGGCTTCATTCGAAAACTCAACCCGATCCTTCCCCAGGTGCTTGGCTTGATAGAGTGCGCGATCCGCCGCTGCCATGATCTTTTCCGCCGTATCAACACTCTCCGAAAATGTCGATACACCGATACTGACGGTTACGCGGCCAAGCGGCTGAGTCTTTCCATGTGGAAAGTCCCACGTTCTGACACGCTGCCTGATGCGCTCAGCGATCGTTCTCGCCTCATCCAGCCCGGTTTGTGGCAACAGAATGCAGAAC
>JBKPJS010000662.1:0-4382 GCA_046730815.1 Acidobacteriota bacterium | reverse complement strand
ACCACCACTCGCGCAGAAGAGCGGCATTCCGTGGATATCCACGGTACTCGCGCCTGCTTCGTTGTGGTCGGCGTTTGATCCGTGGGTGCCACCGAATATGCCCTGGCTTCATGGCCTGCTGAAACTGGGTGGACCATACGTAGCGTGGCTTTACAAAAAATTGGTGGAGGCTTTGACAAATCCGTGGCTCATTGATGTCTACGAGCTTCGTGATGAGCTTGGTCTCCCGCCAGGAGAGCATCCGCTATTCGAAGGTCAGTTCTCGCCCGAGCTCAACCTGGCGCTCTTTTCCAACGTCATGTGCGAGCCGCAAGCTGATTGGCCCGCGAATACCGTCATTACAGGTTTCCCGTTCTTCGATAAGAAAGACAACTCGCCCGGAGATCCGGAGCTTTTACGATTCCTGAATAACGGTCCGGCGCCAATTGTTTTCACGCTTGGCAGTGCGGCGGTTCACATTGCCGGCGACTTCTATCGTGAAAGCGTTGCCGCTGCAAAGCTTTTGAATCGCAGGGCCGTTCTTCTGGTCGGCAGCGATCGCAATAAACCAAAACATCCTTTGCCTGATGGCGTGGCGGCTTTCAACTACGCGCCGTTTGGTGAACTTTTGCCGCGAGCTGCGGCGATGGTCCATCAGGGCGGTGTGGGCACTACCGGGCAGGGACTGCGCGCGGGAATTCCGATGATCGTCGTTCCCTTTGCTCACGACCAACACGATAACGCTGCTCGTGTTGAACGTCTCGGCGTAGCTCGCACGATTGCGCGTGACAGTTACAAAGCGGAACGAGTAGCAACCGAGCTGAGGGAAGTTTTGGGCAATCCGTTTTATTCAAGATGCGCGAGGGAAGTTGGCAGTCGAGTCCGTTCAGAGAGCGGAGCGGCTTTAGCAGTTGATCTGATTTTGGATCGATTAATTGAGAGGAGTGCGACTCGGTTTGCATTGCGAACCGTCGCGTAAAGGAGAAGCGATGAAACTGAAAATAAATACGATGAAAGTTGTCGGTCTGGCAATCATCTTGGGCGCGTGGTCCATGGCCCACGCTCAGCAGGATCAAAAGTTTGCTCAGGCAATGAAACAGAATGCGCTGGCGCTGCGCCAGTACACGTGGAAATCACAAACGCAGATACGAAAGGAAGGTGAAGTGAAGGCGACGAAGTTGTACTCCAGCCGCTACGGCGCGGACGGAACAATCGTCCAGCTTCTGCTCGAAGAAAGTTCAGCGAAGCTTCCGAAGTTCGGTATCCGTGGGCTGGTCGCCAAAAAGAAGAAACAAGAAGCAGGGGAACTCGTCGAGGCGCTACAGAAGCTGGCGAAATCGTATGGCGAACTTCCGCCGGCGAAGATGCAGGAGTTCATGAGTAAAGCAACTGCCACGCTTGAGACCAATGCGCCGCAGCCAATGCTGCGCCTGCAAGCACGGGATGTGTTGCAGCCCGGCGATTCGATGAGCGTTTGGCTTGATGCGAACACCCGGCGGCAACGCCGCGTCGAAATCAATTCGACGTTCGACGCGAAGCCGGTTCGAATTGTGTCGGAGTTTCGCGACTTGCCGAATGGGCCAACTTATATGGCGCGCTCGGTCGTGGACTACCCACGCGAGGAGCTGACGCTGACGATGGAAAACTTTGACTATGACGATATCAGGATTTCTGAGGAAGGTCGGATTGAACAGTAATGACCAGGTCATGAACATCCTGTAAGGCAATTGACCATTTAACCCAAAGAAGGAGATTAGTGATGAAAGCAATTAGAGTGACGAGTGTGTTAGGGATGCTGTTTGGCCTGCTGGTTGTTTCGGCTGCGGCGCAAACAGTGCAGACGGACTATGACAAGAGCTTCAGATTCTCGAATTTGAAGACCTTCAGCTTCGTGGCCCAAAGACGTGGCGCTACGGATCCTTTGGCGAGTGACTCATTGAATAACGGGCGCATCCGCACGGGTCTTGAGTCGCAGTTGATCGGCAACGGCTTCCGAATGGAAACCGAGAAACCTGATTTCGTGATTGCTTACTACGTCACGACGAAGAACAAACTCAACGTGCAGGATTATGGCTATGGCCCACCGCGTTGGTTTGGCAGCCGCAACATCAGCGTGAACCAGTATTCGGAAGGTACGTTAATGGTTGATTTCATCGACACCAATACGAACCAGGTGATCTGGCGGGGACGCGCTACAGGGACGCTTGAAATGAAAGGAGTTGATAAAAAGATCAGCAAGTCAGTGGAGAAATTGGTCAAGCAGTTTATGAAAGACACACTGAAAGGATGAACTGAGTATTGATCAATTATTGTAGGGGTGGCCCTCTGTGGCCACCCCCTACCAATCACAAAAGCACAAAGGATTCCACTGATCTTTGTGCCTTTTATGCTTCTCTGTGGCGGCATTGGATTTTTCCGGGATTCCGGAAATTATCTGTGATTCTTTTGAGTGTAACGTTGAAATAGTTCAGAAAACCTGGGGCTTTCTTGAATTTTCCGGTATCCCGGACAAAAAAACTTTTTCTAGTCAGCTATCGGCCATTGCTGTATACCTTGGAAAATTAAGGGTCGCACTCCTCCCGAAGCTAAACTCAGCCCTGGACAGCGGATCTAACGGCTGTGCTGGCAGGGCAAGAACTCAAAAATCTTCGTCAGAAACGCAACATCACCGTTCGTAAAGTCGAACAGGCGAGCCGGCGCATTGCCGACTTCAAGGGAGATAAACAATTCTGTATCTCAAACGGCTGGCTGGCCCAACTTGAGAACGGCGTCTCTCAACCGAGTAGCTCCAAGCTCTTTAGCTTGAGTGTGATCTATCACGTTAACTTTTGGGATCTTCTTCGCCTGTACAATATCGACATCGACGACAAGGAAAAATACGAACCGGTTGCCGATCCATACCTCACTCAATTGATTTCTGTTAACAATAGCGATTGGTCGACCGGTCTTCCCTCGTATGCTTCACAGTCCACGTGCTTCTTAGCGAACGCGAATGAAGAAGATCGCACGGCGAACATCGTTTACGGTCATCTCGGTTGGGCAGACCTGACCATGTTTCCAATGATTCGGCCGGGTGCGCTGCTGAAGATTGATATAAGCCAGGACAAGCTCACATCAGGCGAGTGGCGCAACGAGTACGAACGACCAATCTTTTTCATCGAGCTACGCGAAGCTTACGCCTGCGGCTGGTGTGAATTGCACCGTGATCAGTTGCTGATCATCCCACACCACTCGTCGCCTGCGAGCGTACGTCGCTTCAAGTATCCCAGGGAGGCAGAGATCGCAGGTCGGGTGGTGGCTTACAGCACGCGTTGTGTAGATGGTAATGGACCAGTCCAATGAATTCCGGTGGCTCGCGTCACAAGTTAGACCCTTTTGGCGTCTGCATCTCGGCAGTTACCTGTGTGTTGTTAGTGCCAGCATTTTCATTCTTCTCGACCCACTCATCGTGAGGCTACTGATTGATGATGTTATTCCGAAGCGGCGCGTCACCTGGCTGCCGCTTATAGGCGCAGCGTTCTTCTTCACGTACATGGGCCGGCTCGGGTTTGACAGCCTTGCGGGAATGCTCAATTTTCGAGCGGTGCAGAAAATGACATTCCGGTCGAGGCTGAGTCTGCTTCGTCACCTGCAACGCCTCTCTGCCGAATATCACGATAACAGGCCTCTCGGCGATACCCTGCATCGTCTCCAAATCGATGTTGATCAGATTGGTACTTTGAGTGGTGAGGTTATTCCCAGCGTACTGAGGATGGTGACCGTTTTTAGTCTCGTAATGGCGACGATGCTGGTGCTGAATTACCGTCTGACCGCGATAGTCATCCCCTTGATACTGGTATTCGTCCTCGTGCGGCGACGCTTTCATGGTCGCTTGCGGCAGGCTTCCGACAGCGTACAACAGCAATCCGGAAAGATGATTGCGTTTTTGCAAGAGCATCTTTCCGCCATCGTGCAGGTGCAACTGCTTTCATGCGAACAACGAGAAGCGCGTCGCTTCGCGCGTCTTTCGGGTTGTGCCGTTCGAGCACAAGTAAAACGGCGCGCGACCGAACTCTTTTTCAGTTCGCTTCTTTATTTGATCATCGTAATGGGAATGGCGAGCGTACTTTGTTATGGGGGATATCAGGTGATGACCGGAGCGCTGACTGCTGGTGGTCTCGTGGCCTTTTATGGATACACGTTACAGCTTTTTATTCCGCTTTACGGTGTGGTGGACATTTACTCGAAACTGCAACGCACTGGAGCTAGTGTGCGCCGCTTGATGGAGATCACGGAAGCCGACGCGATCCTGCGGGATCGTCCGAACGCCCTGGCCCTCGAGCCCAGTACCTCAGCGGCAATCGAACTTAAGGAAGTTTCTTTTAGCTACCACCTTGATCGGCCCGTGCTGAACACTGTTAGCT
>JBKPJS010000661.1:0-3359 GCA_046730815.1 Acidobacteriota bacterium | reverse complement strand
AGCAGGAAGCGCTGGATGCAGTTGTTGATCTCTTCTCGCGCGACTTTGATGAACCGGAAAAGTCTAACGGCGAACAGTTTTCTCCGGCGACGCAGGAGTTGCGCTGCAAGGGACTCGGTGTTTCAGACGGCATCGTGATTGGGCGTGTGCTGCGATTACAGGAAGGCACTCGCGACGTCTATCGAGCGCAGATCGCAGAAGAGGACATCGAACGCGAGCGACGACGCTTTCGCGCCGCAGTCAGGCTTTCCAGGCGCCAGCTTGAAGCAATTAAGGACCGGGCGGAAAAAGAGCTTGGTCGCGGGCAGGCGTACATCTTTGACGCTCACCTTCTTTTTCTCGAAGACGCAAAACTGACGCGCGACGTCGAAGGCTACATCGTCAAGGAACGCTCGAATGCTGAGTGGGCCGCCAAAGTTGTGGGCGACCGGTTACTATCAATCTACACGCAGATCAACGACGAGTATTTGCGCGAGCGAGGCTCTGATATCGAAGACGTCATTCAGCGCCTGCTGGCAAACTTGACGGGTGAAGGTCCCAAGTACCCGAATCTTTCGGAAGACGCCGTGATCGTCTCACCGGATCTACTGCCATCAACAATCGCCGAGCTCAACCTGAATCACGTGAAAGCGATCGCCACCGATGCCGGAGGTTGGACTTCACACATGGCAATTATCGCGCGCGGCCTGGGGCTGACTGCGGTCGTAGGTCTGCGCGATTTTTACCAACGCACGCGTACGGGCGATCAGATCATCGTCGATGCTCGTCATGGAGAAGTTATTCTCCACCCGTTGGAGACCACGATCGAACAGTATCAAGCTGGTGATCAGAGTTTTCGTCCACCTCCGGAGGCCTATGTTGCCGGATCAGGGCCGGTAGTTACGCGCGATGGTGTGCAGATTTCGTTGCGCGCCAATGTCGAGCTGCCGGCGGAGTTTCAGGCGATCCATACTTTCGGGGCGTGTGGTGTTGGATTATTTCGATCTGAGTTTCTGCTGTCGCGGCCCGGGATGATGGGTTCGGAGGAGGCGCAGTATGAAGTCTATAAATCCCTCGCGGAGGCGGCCGGAGAGTATGGCGCGATCGTTCGGTTGTTCGATGTTGGTGGTGAAGTTGGATCAGACTTGAAGGAGAGAGAAAGAAATCCTGCACTTGGCCTACGCGCGGTTCGTTTTGGTCTGCGCAACAAGGAGATCATGCGCAAGCAGGTGCGCGCCATTCTTCGCGCGGCGCCTGCCGGGCGGCTGAGCCTTGTGATTCCGATGATTGCAGACGTGGCTGACGTGCGACTAGCGAAGCGAGTGATCGACGAGGAACTGGAAAGACTGGCAATTGAAAAAGCAAGTTTTTCTGAAGTTAAAATCGGCGCGATGATCGAGATACCTTCCGCGGTCCTGACGGCTGAAAAAATCGCCAGTGAGGTCGACTTTTTCGAGCTGGGCACAAACGATCTGGTCCAATACACCCTCGCGGTGGATCGTGGGAATGACAAAGTGTCCGAATGGTTTCGCACGCTGCACCCAGCGGTGCTTTATGGAATCACTCGCACTCTCCAGGCAGCGCGAGAGGCGTCGATTCCGGTGATCGTATGCGGCGAGATGGCGTCGACGCCGGCGTATGCCGTGTTGCTTCTAGGATTGGGAACGATCGATCTCAGTATGATTCCGGCGTTGATCCCGCGCGTCAGGGGAGTTCTCGCGCAGATCAGTGTTGACGAGGCGAGGGAAGTCGCGTTGCGATGTCTTAATGCAAGTACGGCCGATGAAGTTGAAGAGCTGGTGCGTGCCGAGTTTCGATCGCGCTGGCCCGGGTTGTTTCCATCGAATACTCTTCCGAAGCCACACCAGAGCGCCGAATGAAGAAGCAACTCGTCAACCTGCTAATCGTTAAATCCATACTCGATGCGGTCCTCGTTGGCACAATCGCGGTCGTGATCTATGTGAAAGCGTTTCCGCCGACCTTTCATGGCTGGGGTGAAGCGGTTGCAGCATCGCACAGCATCTCTGGATGGGCCGTCAACAGTGCGGATCCGTGGCGACGTGTCGAGGTGCAGCTATTTATCGACGGCAAGTTTGTGGGCACGCAAGTGGCCCAACAATCACGGCCGGACGTCCTCGCGGCTGAATGGTCCAGGGACGAATGGAACGGTTACAGCTTCGTCATACCTGATTTGAGTGCCGGCACTCATGAAGCACGTGTCTACGCACTCCATTCAAGCGGGAATGGCGCGCGTTACACGTTGCAGTTGCTCGGGGATCCAATCCGGTTCGAAGTCGGTGCAGACGGTAATTGGCGGTAGCTCTGTGCAACCTTTGTGTTCTTTGTGTCTATGTGGTGACCGATCTCAGGATTAACCACAGAGACACAGAGACCACAGAGCTTGCACAGAGAAGAAATACATGCAAAGCGAAGACACACTCAAGCCCTCAACCCTCGCATTGTGGGAGATTGTCTCGGTAATCATTTCGTGTTTGATTGCGGAGTGGGTGTTCCTCGCTTTTTTTGGGACGAGCAAGATCGCGATGGGAGTTCCCGTTGCAATGGCTTTCATACTGATGATCTTTTCTCATCGCGTCTACGGTGAGAGTCTGCGGGATATCGGCTTTCGTTGGGACAACTTTGTTGCTGCCGTGAAACTGCTTTTCGTGCCCACCGCCGTCGCGATGGTTTTGATCATTCTTGTCTCTGCTTTTTTGTCGGATAAATCATTTGTCATTCGCCCACTTCGTTGGCGATTTTTGCTGGTGCCGTTCTGGGCATTGTTTCAGCAGTACGCATTGCAGGGTTACATCAATCGACGAGCGCAGATCGTTGCGGGCAAAGGATGGAAAAGCGTGGTTTTAGTCGCACTTCTTTTTGCCATTGTTCACTTGCCAAACCCTGCGCTCTCCGGGCTCACCTTCGTCGGCGGCTTCATCTGGGCGGCCGTATATCAGAAACAGCCGAACCTTTTCGCCGTCGCTCTTTCACATGCACTGGCTTCGAGCACGTTAGCTCTCAGTTTTCCTGCTGCCTGGATCAACAATCTGCGTGTTGGCTTCAAATACTTTGGCTAGTTGGTGCTATACCCGTTTGAACAGTGGTTTGCTATAATCCACCCGCCTTGCAAGAGAACAGGTTGGGCGGTCGCTGCCGGCGCAAGCCGGGAGAGGAAAGTCCGAACACTACAGGGCAGCGAGCCCGCTAACGGCGGGGCGCTCGACGGTCCTCCGGGAATGTCGGGCGACGACAAGTGCAACAGAAAACAGACCAGCCCTCACGGGTGATGGGTGAAATGGTGCGGTAAGAGCGCACCGGCGCGTGTGGTGACATGCGCGGCCAGGCAAACTCCTCGCGGTGCAAGACCAAATAGGGAGGCG
>JBKPJS010000660.1:0-8007 GCA_046730815.1 Acidobacteriota bacterium | reverse complement strand
AGGCTGAACGATGCCGTGGCTGCGTATCGACTCGGCCAAACTCTCCAGACTGGCTTCGTCAAAGTGTGTGCGGGGTTGCATCGGTCCCGGCACGATCGAGTCGAGATCAACTTCTGATGGCTCGGGTCCGAGATCAATCGTGCGGTCAGACGACAGCAGAGCTCCCAGGCCCCGCCCCAGCGCTTTTCGATTCATAGATAATCTCCCTGGCTAACTGTGAGTATGCTTCAGCCCCCTTGGAGTGTGCGTCATAACTTATGATCGGCTTACCGTAGCTGGGCGCCTCGGCGAGTCTGACATTTCTCGGAATAACGACTTGAAAGACTTGCAAGCCGTAGAAATCGCGCAGGTCAGCCGCGACCGCTGCCGACAGATTGGTTCGTTCGTCGTACATCGTGAGAAGTAACCCCTCGATCATCAAGCCGGGATTGTGAAGTCGTCTTATCTGAGCGAGGGTATCGAAGAGTTCCGTCACGCCTTCCAGCGCGTAATATTCACACTGAATGGGCACTAGCAGTGACTTCGCAGCCGTGAGAGCGTTCAATGTCAACAGTCCGAGCGAAGGCGGGCAGTCGATGATGATGTAATCGTAGTTGGCCTCGACGGTCGCTAGCGCGCGCTTCAGCCGGAATTCTCTTTGCTCCACCTCGACCAATTCAATTTCCGCCCCGGCCAGGTCCTTATTAGAAGGAGCCAGATGGAGCGACGGGATCGAAGTGGGTAAGGTGATTGATGAAACAGGCTCGTCCAGGATCAGGCTGTGATACAGGTTCTTGCGAAAACTGCCGCGTTGAATGCCAATTCCAGACGTGGCGTTTCCCTGCGGATCGGCATCTACGAGCAGCACGCGATGCCCCCAATTGGCGATTATCGCTGCGAGGTTAACCGCGGTAGTGGTCTTACCGACTCCGCCTTTTTGGTTTGCGACGGCTATCGACTTAGCCATTATGAGTTCAGTTCACTGGGCACCGTTCGCCGCTAAACCTAACACAGAAGAGCGGAATCGGCCAGAATGTTTCACGTGTCCCAGCGCTGAGCGGGACACGTGAAACATTTTGTAGGGCGCTGCGGTCTGGGGCGAGAAGACGGGTGGCCACGGAGGGCCACCCCTACAAGGAATTCCCTACGCGCTCTTTTGTTGAGCGGATAAGAGAACCAGCAGGGTTGAAAGTGCCCCGGGAGTAAGGCCCGGCAGCCGTCTCGCTTCGCCAAATGTTTGCGGCTGGGCTCGGTCCAGTCTCTCGATAACTTCATTCGAAAGACCGCTAATCGCCCGAAAGGCTATTTGACGAGGAATCTTTAGCGCGTCGTGCTGGTAGAGCCGCGTGATGGTGGCCTTGTGTGACTCCAGATATCCTGAATACAGCGAATCAGCCAGCACTGAATTGAGGTCAGACTCCGCGACTGGCTTAAGCTCGGCCGGTAATAGCGACATTATCAAGTCGGACGTGACTTTCGGACGCTTCGCAAGCTGTGACAGCGAAATCGAGTCGCCGAGGTCTGCGCCGATGAGCGCAGACACCGCCGCATGTTGAGCGTCGGAACGGCGCAATCGAAGACTCTCCAGCGCGGTCCTCAATTTTGCCAGTCGAGCTTGTCGATAATTGAATCTCTCCCAATCGGAGTCTCCGACGAGGCCCAGTTCCCTGCCGTACCGCTCGAGCCTCTCATCCGCATTGTCATATCGAAGTGCGAGGCGGTATTCCGCACGCGATGTGAAAATCCGATATGGTTCGTCGACGCCCTGCTTGATCAGGTCCTCGACGAGAACGCCGATGTACGACTCTTCGCGTCGCAGCCGGAGCGAGTCTCGATTCTGCGTGTAGAGGGCGGCGTTTATGCCCGCCAGGAGTCCCTGGCAAGCAGCCTCTTCGTATCCAGTTGTTCCGTTGATTTGACCCGCGTGAAATAAACCGGGCAGCCGCGATGCTTGCAGGTCCGGACCCAGTTCTCTCGGATCTACAAAGTCGTACTCGATCGCATAACCCGGTCGAATAATCTTCACTTCTTCCAAGCCCGGAATCATTCGCACCAGATCCTGCTGCATTTCAGCAGGCAGCGAAGTCGAAAAGCCGTTCAGATAGACTTCGTTTGTGTCGTGTCCTTCGGGCTCAAGAAAAAGCTGGTGTCGAGATTTATCGGAAAACTTTACGACCTTGTCTTCGATAGACGGGCAGTACCGCGGGCCGACGCCTTTGATCTTTCCGGAATAAAGTGGCGACTCTGCAAGGTTCTCGCGAATCGCGTCATGTACCTGACTGGTCGTGTAGCCGATATAACAGTTGATCTGCTTCTGTTCGAGGCTATCAGTTGAAAAGGAGAACGGCACCGGTGTTTTGTCGCCGGGTTGAGGTTCGAACGCGCTCCAGTCGACTGTTCTTCCGTCGAGTCTTGGAGGCGTTCCCGTCTTCAATCGACCAACAGGAAATCCGAGTCGTTTCAAAGCTTCAGACAGTTCGACAGACGCCGGCTCGCCTGCGCGCCCGCCCGAGTAAGTTCGGCGGCCGGTATGAATCAAGCCGTTGAGAAACGTGCCTGTAGCCACGACCACCGCCTGCGCCCCAAATCGTCTGCCATCTTCCAACACCACGCCAGCCAGTCTTCCGTGATCGATCACGAAGTCGACGGCTTTGCCTTGGCGCAGATGAAGATTGGAGGTGGCTTCGAGCGTTCGCCGCATCTCGCTGCGATACCGCATGCGGTCGGCTTGAGCTCTAGGAGATTGGACGGCCGGTCCGCGCGAACGATTGAGCAAACGAAACTGAATTCCGGTGCGGTCAATAACACGACCCATGATGCCGCCGAGCGCATCGATCTCTCGCACCAGGTGACCCTTTGCGATCCCACCGATCGCTGGATTGCACGACATCTGCCCAACGAGATCGAGATTCAGCGTGATCAGGCCGGTTTCCGCGCCAAGCCTGGCCGCGGCCGACGCGGCCTCGCAGCCTGCGTGGCCTGCGCCAATCACGATTACATTGAAGACCTCATCAAACGACATGACTACTTCCCGATACAAAACGTCGCGAATATCTCCGACAGAATATCCTCCGTCGTCGTCTCTCCTGTGATCTGACCTAACAACCTCAAAGCATTATGCAGCGGCACAAGGACTAACTCTTCGCTCTGCCTTTCACGCAGAGCTACTCGCGCAGCCTCGAGCTCACGTTGAGTGCTGCACAGCAGATCATAGTGCCTGGCGTTTGTAATCAACAAACTGCCATCCTCAATTCCGTTGCTACTCAAGCTCGCGAGGATCGCACTACGCAGGGTCGCCAGCCCGTCACCAGTACGCGCGGATACATTAATCGTTTGAAGCTCTGCAACACAACCAGATGAAGTGTCGAAGTTTGGGAGATCGCTCTTGTTCATCACTACCAACCGGCGTGCGTTTGCCGTTTGACTGATCAGATCCTGATCGGCTGGACCAAGGTGAACGGAACCGTCAAGCACGACGAGCACCAGATCCGAATCTCCCATGGCCCGGCGAGTTCGCTCGATGCCCAACGTTTCAATGCCGTCAGTTGTCTCACGCAGACCCGCGGTATCCGTGAGAATCACTGGAATACCTTCGAGGTCGATTGCTTCTGACAATGTGTCTCGGGTCGTGCCGGGAATCTCAGTAACTATGGCTCGTTCGCGCTCTATTAACTTGTTGAAAAGGCTGGACTTACCCACATTCGGACGCCCTGTGATAGTGACGCGAATTCCCTCCTGAAGCAACCGTCCCGCACTGTAACTTTCGCTGAGTTTCCCGAGCCCGGCGCGGACCGCCGCTAAGTCATTTTCGATCTCGTTAACACGCGGCGCGGGAATATCCTCTTCGACAAACTCAAGCGCCGACTCCAATAACACGATCACCTCAACGAGCTTCTCTTTAAATGGACCAAGCGCGTTCGACAACTCGCCATTCAATTGACGAGATGCTTGCCGAACAGCCGCGTCAGTCTGCGCTGCAATCAGATCTCGAATAGCTTCCGCTTGGGCCAGGTTTATCTTGCCATTCGATAACGCGCGAAGTGTGAACTCACCAGGGCCGGCAAGTACTGCCCCCAACTCGAGTGTTGCATCGATGATGCTTCGCACCACTGCGGGCGATCCGTGACAACTAATCTCAACAACATCTTCTCCCGTCAGCGAGTGAGGCGCGGGAAAGCACGTTAAGAGAACCTGGTCCAAAATTTCATCGTCACTCGGACGTCCTAACTGTGTGAGTGTTGCGTGTCTTGGTTCAACTTCATCGAGGTGGGCCAACTGCTTTGCGATACCAATCGCCTTCTCGCCGCTCAAGCGAATAACGGCGAGCGCTCCGCGCCCCCGCGGTGTGGATAGTGCGACGATCGTACTCATAGTGAGTTACCGAAGATTTTAATTAGGGAGGGACTACGAATCCTTGCGGGCAGAGCTCTTTGGACCAATTCTCAACTTGCGCTCCGCGCCTTCGCCGATTGACTCAGTGAAGAGATCCGGGCTGTCTGCCAGGGTCAGGTGAATAATTCGTCGTTCGTTGGCGCTCATCGGCTCAAAAGTAAAAGCCATTCCAGTTTGTCGCACTCGATTCGCCGCAAGGTTAGCCATCGCTTGCAGCTCCGCCTCGCGAGTTGCGCGAAAGCCGTGCACGTCACAAACAAGGCGCGCGCCACCGGTCAGACTTCTTCCAAAAACCTGATTGATCAAGTGCTGTAGCGCTTCGAGCAACTCGCCAGTTTGCGCTTGCAGCAACTCCGCGTCCTTGCCCTCGATATCCAGTACTTCGCCGGCGATACCCTGCTTCACTCCAACTCGCAACTGGAGACCCGTCATTTCGAAGACGTTCTCGAGAAACTCCGCTGCCTGTTGAGAAACCTCTGTCATCAACTCAATCCTTGACTAACTCAACGCCGTCGCGTCCACCCTTCTTCTTTGGTCGTAATGGTCCTTTGACTGGGGCCGCCGGCAGTTCTTCATCATCCGACTTGGTCCAACGATTTATCAGAAATTGCTGGGAGAACCCGACAATATTACCAACCAGCCAATATAAAACTAAGCCCGAAGGCGCGCTCCACAAGATGTACAGCATGAAGAGCGGCATGCCGACCGCCATCATCTTTCTCTGCAATGGATCGGCGGAGGGAGCGGGCGTCACTAATTGCAGCACTACCATAGTGCCCGTCATCAGGATGGGCAACACGTGTATCAGGTACGGCTCGGCTGCCGAGAGATCAGGTATCCAGAGAAAACTCGCTTGCCGGAAATCAAGGGAGATCGTGATAGCCCGGTAAAGCGCAAACAGGAACGGCATCTGAATCAGTAACGGCAGACAACCGCCGAGCGGATTGCCTTCCTTCATCAGACGCAACTGGTCCATCTGCAGTTCTTTCAGCCGCGGATCATTCTGTTTCATCCCCTTGATCTTCTCTTGCAGCTCCTTCATTTTCGGAGCCAGCTTCTGCGCTTTCTTCATGGCTTTAGACGATCGCCACTTCAGCGGGAAGAACAGAGAGTAGATCACGATGGTGAATAGAATAATTGCGACACCATAACTACTGGTTAGCTTGTAGAGATAAGTGATTGCCTGAAGAATAGGGACTGCCAAAGGCCTTGAAAGCCAACCGAGAAAACCGTAGTCGATCAATCCTTCGAGATCGATCTTGCGTGGGACCAATTTGCTGATTTCCTCGCTGCTTTGGGTAAGCAGATAGTGGTCCTTCGGGCCGGTATAGATGATCGTGGTCGCACCGTCTGACGCAACAGGTACGAATGCAGTAATTAAAAATTTCTTTTCCGGAGTGCCACCATTGGGCTTATGTTCGTAAGCGACGGTTCTGTATTCGACTCCCTGGTCGGTTTCTCGAGTGGGCACGGCCACCATCGCAAAATACGTGTCCGCAACTCCGGCCCAATCCATCGCACCATTCAAAACAAGTCGATCCGGACTACTGCTGTTCCCATTAATTCCGGCGGCTGGATGGCGTTCAAGTTTGTTGCCAACGTAAGCCACTGCCTCAGGCGCAACTGAATAAAACGTGTGATGACCGACCCCTTGATCTCCGATACTCGGACCGATCGCGATTCTTACTTGCGGTACTGTTTCATCGCCACGCTTTACCAGAACCGAGAGATCGGTCTCGTAACGCTCGGCATCGAAGACGATCCTTTTCCTGACCTGGACTCGATTGCTGTCCTCGAGCACAAACGTGATTTCCTTCTTCTCACGCGGACCGAGATTTATATCAACGTCTCCGTTTGGAGAGTCGATGCCCTCAACTCTGTATGTTGTCGAACTGAGCGCCGCATCGAGAACGCTGTCGCCAGTGTGCAATTGAAACGGAACCATGCGGGGCTCTCGCTTCAAACCTTCCGGTGAGATCAGGTCGAGGGGTATTTTGTCTCGCTTTTGGCCAGCAACTGAGTAGATTGGAGCTTGGCTGTTCTTATTCTTCTTAATAATCCAACTTACCGGCTCAGCGCCCAGCGTGTCGAATTTCGCATCGTAAAGCGGCGTTCTTATCGTTACCGTTCGCTGAGGTGCGGCATTTACATTCGGCGTTGGAATAGGAGCCGGCGTCGCCGCAGGCGTGCTTGAACTCGCGACTTGCGATGCGGTTGCACTCGCTGTTGGCGAAGGTGTTGCACTTGCGTTTGGCTTCGGAGGAGGTGGAACGGGGTAGAAATAACTCCACAAAAACAGAATCGTCGAGGAGATTATTAACGCGAGTAGAAGTCGTTTTTGTTGCATCGTGATAGAGGTTAGTTAATCAACCTCCGTTATAAACAATCTATTTAACCGGATCGTATCCACCCGGATTGAACGGATGACAACGGAGCAATCGACGTAGCGCCATGCCGCTTCCGCGCAAAGCTCCGTAGCGAGAGATCGCGTCAACAGCGTATTCCGAGCAGGTGGGAATGAATCTGCACGAAGGAGGTAGAAGCGGTGAAATCCCCAACTTATAAACTTTGAGTAATGAGATTAGAACGCTCTTCACAATCGCTTACTTAACCGGATCGCGCGTTTCCAACCTTGCAACCTTTTCAATTATTCCCTGCAACTCCTGGCACGGCGCGTTGACCTTTTGACTCAAGACGGCCGCCTTCGCATTCAGGACCCAATCGTAATTCCTTCCGAGCTCGCGCAACCGTGATTCGTTCGATCGGAAAGTCTCCCGAAGCAATCGCTTCGCGCGATTCCGCTGCACCGCCTTACCCAGTGCCTTCTTCGAAGCCGTGACTCCGAGACGATGGTTCAATTCCTGGTTTTCAATAACAAACGCGGTAATGAATACGCCTTCATACCGCTTGCCGTTCCGGTAGACGTGCTGGAATTCTGCAGTATCCCGCAAATACTTCCGCATGCTACACAGAACGAGCCATCTCAATAATGCGCCGGAGTCAAACGCTTTCTTCCCTTGGCACGGCGTCTCTGCAGCACCAAGCGACCATTCTTGCTGGCCATTCGCGCGCGAAAGCCATGCGTCTTCGCGCGTCGTCTGTTGTTTGGTTGGAAGGTCCGCTTGGACATAGAAATGAATTCTCCTTTAAACGAAAACGCTAAGACTAATCGCGGGCTGTGTTTATGTCAAGAAAGGAGGCGTGCAGCAGGAGCCACAAAAAGTACAAAAGGCACCTAAACTTTTCTGTGCTTTTGTGCTCCATTGTGGCTTGAGCAGACTCTTACTCTATATCTGTTGTTTAACAATGTCGTGTATTTGAACCATTCGATTCTTTGTCGACTCGCAAGTCGTTAAAACAGGCGATCATACGGTGCTGTTTTATTCAGTGACATACCTTGATCGATCCGAAACTTCTATGTTAGTCTCCGCTCGCTTTGACATTCACCGCCCTGTAAACAGTTGAAATAAAAAGACTTTAAAGCAACACTTTAACACGCTGAGGATTTTCCACTAGCTGTGGAAATCATTGTGGAAAACCTTGGACGTTTGGATTTTGGGTAGCTCAGGCAAGAATAGCGGGATAGGAACAGGTTAGAGTTCCGAGTGTAAACCGACTGACAAGAGCGTACGGTTC
>JBKPJS010000659.1:0-2723 GCA_046730815.1 Acidobacteriota bacterium | reverse complement strand
CGTAATCTTAAAGAGGCCGATATCGCCAGTCGCGCGAACGTGTGTGCCACCGCAGAGCTCTTTCGAAAAGATCCCCTCGAGCCCCTTGATCGAAAGCACACGCACTTTCTCGCCATACTTCTCGCCAAACAACGCCATTGCGCCCGAGCGCATTGCTTCCTCGATGGCCATCTCGTCGGTTTGCACCGGCTCGTTACGCAGGATGTGGTAATTGACGAGGCGTTCGATCTCTTCCTTCTCCGCAGCCGTGAGCGGCTGGTAATGAGTGAAGTCAAAGCGCAAGTAAGTTGGCGCCACAACCGAACCTGCTTGTTTGACGTGTGTGCCGAGAACTTCGCGTAAAGCAGCGTGCATCAAGTGTGTCGCAGTGTGATTGCGTCTCGTAGCGTCTCGCTTTTCTACGTCGACTTCAGCCGAGACCATATCGCCGACTTTTAGACTCCCCTTCTCGACTCTGATCTTGTGCACAATCAAACCCTGAGCCGGCGAATAGGTATCGTTAACGACAGCCAACGCGTTCGTTGGACCAGTCAGCACTCCGACGTCGCCAACTTGTCCACCACTCTCGGCGTAGAAAGGTGTTCGATCGAGCACGACCTCACCTTCTTCATCCTCGCTCAACGATTCGACTTCATCACTTTTGATAAGCGCCAGGACCTTCGAGTCTTCGACTCTCGTAGCTTCGTAACCCTTGAATACGGACCTGCCGAGACGACTCGCCAGGTTTGCATAAACAGGGTTGGTCTTTGCTTTTGCTTCACCTTTTTCAGTTGTGGCTGTTTGCTGGAGCTCCTGTAGCGCCGTATCGAATGAGCGATTGAACTCATCCTCCTCGATCACGAAGCCGCGTTCTTCCAAGCCAACGCGTATCAAATCGCGCGGTGTTCCAAACGTGTCGTAAAGCCGAGCCAGAGTCTTATATTCCGGCATTGCGCCTTTGCTCGCCGCGAACACCTCGTCGAGCTTGTTGAGTCCCACCGTCAGTGTCGAACGAAAACGCTCTTCCTCGAGCCGCACCATCTTCTCGATGAACTCGCGATGCTGTTCGAGTTCGGGATAAGACTCTTTCATCAAATCAACAACAAAGTTACTAACCTCACTGAAGAATGAACCCTCGAAACCGAGCGTGTGATGACCCTGATAGATCGCACGCCTCATGATTTTTCGCAGCACGTAGTTGCGCCCGTCATTGCCGGGCAGAATGCCGTCAGCGATCGAGAACGCGGTGGCGCGCGCGTGATCGGCAATCACGCGCATCGCAAACCCTTCTTTCGTCTCCGGTTCGTAATGGCGATCGGCGAGCCTCGCGGTGAAGTCGATAATTGGACGTATAAGATCCGTGTCGTAGTTTGACTTTACATCCTGCAACACGGCGGCAATACGCTCGAGTCCTGCGCCCGTATCAACTGAAGGCGCCGGCAGTGGTTCGAGTTTGTATTTGCCCGGTTCAATTTCACTACGATCGAACTGCATGAAGACCAGGTTCCAGATCTCCATGATCGTGTCGCCTGGGCCATTGACATTCGCGGCAGAATTCTCGGTATCATCCGGACTGTTCCCCATGTAGTAATGAATCTCGCTACATGGCCCGCACGGTCCAGTCTCGCCCATTTGCCAGAAGTTGTCTTTCCGACCGAAGCGCAGGATTCGCTCGCGCGGCGCGCCGGCTTGTTCCCACAACCGTTCGGCATCTTCGTCAGGCGAAACTTCTGCATCGCCTTCGTAAACTGTGAACCACAATCTCGCCGGATCGAGTTTCAAAACATTAACCAGCAGGTCCCAGGAAAACTTGATCGCGTCTTCCTTGAAATAATTGCCAAACGAGAAATTGCCGAGCATCTCGAAGAACGTGTGATGCCGGGCTGTCTTCCCAACCTCGTCGAGATCGTTATGCTTCCCGCCCGCGCGCACACACTTCTGCGACGAAGTTGCGCGCACGTACTCGCGTTTCTCAGCGCCTAAAAAGACATCCTTAAACTGATTCATTCCCGCGTTCGTGAACAGCAACGTCGGGTCGTCGGCAGGCAGAAGCGGAGACGAACGCACGCGCGCGTGCCCGTGCTCCTCAAAATACTTCAAAAAAGCTTCTCGAATTTCGTTACCAGTCATGTCGATTCGAGTGTAGCAAATCAGTCTTCATCCGCGTAATCCGTGGCTAATGACCGCACTTTGTCGCTCACCAGCTCAAACTCAAATCCTTGTCGCAATAAATGATCGAACAGGCTCTTCGCGTCGGCACGGTTCTTCGGCTTGCCGCGAATCCTGATGCGTTTGGCGATTGCCTGATCGATTAACTGTTCCTCCGGAGTCTCGGCAAACACCATTTCAAGCGCTTCGTTGGCGACGCCGCTGTCGATCTTTTTGAACTTTAGATCGCGTTCGAGGCGCCTGCGTCCGACTGGTTTTTGCTTCACTTTGTAGGACGCATAACTGAAGGCGAAGCGCTCGTCGTTGAGGTAGCCATACTCACGCAGCCGCGAGATCACCGTCTCTACCACTTCTTCATTCGTGTTCTTGCCGCGCAGCAAACGTTCGCGCAACTCGGCCACAGAGCGCGGCCGGGCTGCCAGCAGTTTTACGGCGCGCTCAAATGTTTTACGTCGCAAATCAGTCACGATTAAGTGAACACAGATTAACGCGGATGGGGGCTGATCTAAAATGCTTGCCATGGATGGCGTGCTCGTAATCGACAAACCTCCCGGTATCACATCTCACGGTGTGGT
>JBKPJS010000658.1:0-3080 GCA_046730815.1 Acidobacteriota bacterium | reverse complement strand
TTTATGGAAGAGGCTCCGGTCTATGTCGTTCCACTCCGCATCGGCGGCGGCACACGGCTCAAGATCTACGAGGCGATGGCAATGGAGAAGGCGATTGTCTCAACATCGATCGGCGCTGAAGGCTTGCCTATCATTGACGGGCAGGAGATCGTTCTTGCGGACACGCCTGAATCATTTGCGCAAGCTGTAATCAAACTGCTGCGAGATGAGAACCTGGCGGCGGAGATTGGCAGGCGAGCCGCGGTGAAAGTAAGAGAGAATTTTGGCTGGGACACGGTGGCAGAAAGCTTCGCCGCCATTTGTGAACGAACAAAACCATCCGCAGATTACGCAGAGTCTGTGAAATCTGTGGATGGGTTTAAGAACTTGGGAGAACCTGTTCAGTGAAACTAAGCGTGTTTGGTTTGGGTTACGTCGGTTGCGTTTCAGCCGCATGTCTGGCTGATACGGGCAATGAAGTCATCGGCGTCGACGTCAACCCAACCAAAGTCGAGATCATAAATTCCGGCAAGACCCCGATCATCGAAGCCGGCATAAATGAACTGATCGCGAAGGTCGTCGACGCAGGTCATCTTTCGGCGACAACGGACTCAGCGCGCGCGATCCGTGAATCGGATTTGTCGCTGGTCTGCGTCGGTACTCCCAGCAACCAAAATGGCAGCCTTCACTTACGGCACGTCGAGCAGGTTTGTAGTGAAATCGGCACGGCGCTCAAGACCAAAAACGAACGGCACATCGTCGTAATCCGCAGCACCATGCTGCCTGGCACTGTGCAGAACACAGTTGTGCCCATTCTCGAAGAGACCTCCGGTAAAAAAGCCGTGCGCGATTTTGGTATTTGCATCAATCCCGAGTTTCTGCGTGAAGGATCGTCATTGAAGGACTATCACGCGCCGCCGTTCACTATCATCGGCGCCGACGACGAAGAGACGACCAACGCGGTCCGCAGTCTTTATGCAAATATCAATGCACCAGTCTTTGTCACGTCATTGAAGACCGCGGAGATGGTGAAGTACGTTTGCAATTGCTTCCACGCGCTCAAAGTTAGTTTTGCAAATGAGATCGGAAACATCTGTAAGGCACTCGAGATTGACAGTCACGAAGTGATGCACGTGTTCTGCCAGGACACGAAACTGAACCTATCACCTTACTACCTGAAGCCGGGCTTCGCGTTTGGCGGCTCCTGCCTGCCCAAGGATCTGCGCGCGATTAACTACAAAGCTAAAGAGCTCGACGTGGAGGTTCCCGTGCTTTCCGCGATCTTACCGAGCAACCGGCTACAGATTGAGCGCGCTATCGAGATGGTCGTGCGGAGCGGCAAGAAACGAATCGGCGTGCTCGGATTCAGCTTCAAAGCGGGCACTGATGATCTGCGTGAGTCACCGATGGTGACTCTGATCGAAACCTTAATTGGCAAAGGATTCGAACTCAGCATTTACGATCGTGATGTGTCGCTGGCAAGACTGGTGGGCGCCAACAAAGAGTATATCGAGCGTGAGATACCTCATATTTCAAAATTGATGAGGGACTCCATTGACGGAGTGCTAAGCGATTCCGAGATAGTGATCATCGGCAATCAAGCTCAAGAGTTCCGTGGCGTGGCAGAGCGGCTGCGAAAGGATCAGCAACTCATCGATCTCGTGCGCCTGTTCGATCGCACGTCCAACGAAAACTACCAGGGCATCTGCTGGTGAGGCGGAGCATCTTGTAAATTCTGTAAATCCTGTCAAAAAAACCGGTGAACAATGATTCTTCAAGTACGCGCTTACCGCTGCGAATCGGATTGCTGATCGATTCCTTTGTACAGCGTCAATGGGTCTACAAAGTCATTGAAGAAATCCAATCATCGGGTATCGCTGAAGTCGCCGTAGTAATCAAAAACGAAGCGCACAGCCAGACTCAACCGCAAAGCCGGCTGAAAAGCTACTGGCGAAATCGAAATTACATTCTTTACACGCTCTATGGAAAGATCGATGATTCCAGAGTGAAAGTCAGTCCGGATGCCTTTGCGCCAACCGATCTAAAGCCGCTTCTCTCCAACTGTACCGTGATCGAAGTCCTGCCGGAAATGAAGGCTTACTCCGACTGGTTCCCCAAAGAAAAAATCGATCAAATTCGGGAGTTCGATCTTGATGTAGCGCTATCTTTTGGCTTTCGCATCCTCAAAGGCGATGTCTTGAAAATCGCGCGTCACGGCATCTGGTCTTATCACCACGGAGACAACCTGGTAAACCGAGGTGGACCAGCCGGCTTCTGGGAAGTGATGGATGGCATACCCGTGACCGGTTCAGTCCTACAGATCCTCACTGAAGATCTCGACAATGGCCCCGTTATTTACCGCTCCTGGTCGCCGACCAGCGACCGGTTCTCAGTCAAAGCAAATCGAAACAACCTCTACTGGAAATCATCCGCATTTGTACTGCGAAAACTAAAAGATCTCGCTGCGGGTGCTCAGATTTGTACTTCGGAAAAACAGTTGTATCGCCCGTATTCCGAAAGACTGTTTCGCATGCCGACAAACGGCGAAATGTTGCCGCGTCTCACGCGCATGGCGACGAAGTATGTCGCCAGTAAATTTGAGAGTGTGCTGAAGAATGATCAGTGGGCACTGGCTTACAGGTTCAGCTCGGGACCATGCGATGCAAACAATACCTTTTATCGATTCAAGAATTTGACACCGCCTGAAGATCGCTTTTGGGCCGACCCGTGTGCGATCAAGACAGGAGATAAGTATTACGTTTTTCTGGAAGAGTATTTGAACCAAACTGGTAAAGGCCACATTTCCGTGATTGAGCTGGATCGGAAAAAGGGCGTGGTGAATGGTCCAACGACAGTGCTCGAGCGCGATTACCACCTGTCTTACCCATTTGTATTTGAGTGGAATGGAAGCTACTACATGGTGCCTGAGAGCGCTGCAAACAAGACTATCGAGCTCTATCGCAGTACTTCGTTTCCGTTTGAGTGGGAGTTAGAGAAAGAATTACTGACCGACGTACGCGCGAAGGATGCCACGCTGGCGGAAATCGAAGGAACATGGTGGATGTTTGTCTCCATTGCCGAACACAGCATTCCGGATGAGC
>JBKPJS010000657.1:0-2886 GCA_046730815.1 Acidobacteriota bacterium | reverse complement strand
GTACCGCCGAATGTCGCGGATTCACGACAGCGACTGTTGCCGGATGACAAATACAGGGAATTGTTTCAAAAGATAGTCTCAGAGGCACTCTCTTACTCGCCATCGTCAGGTTTGCTGGATAACGCGGAAAAAAGAAACGCTGCGTCGAACATGCTCACCGAACTGCAAGCGATGGGGACCAACCTCGACACAATCGCGAGCGGGACTCTGGCAACGGTGGAGAAGAAGGTGGCGGAGCTCAATATAGTCAACATAAATGCCACTCCGCCGCCCGTTCAACCGTCACAAGATTACCTGGCTGCGATCGCAAACGCTCCTACTGACACGGCGCTCCAGGCTCTTGAAAAAGCGCCTCCGGAACTCAGGGAGCAGCTCTATATGCAACTTGCCACACGCGAAGCCGGCAATGGCGATCTCGCTCGTGCCAGGCAGATCATCAACGATCACGTTGCCAATGTATACCAGCGTCGCGAGTTGCTCACGAGTCTTGAGCAACAAGGGATCTACCTCGCAATGAGCAAGGGAAAGGTTGATGAGGCGCTACGAAGTATCGCTAACCTGCACACGCCGAGAGAGCGTGCCGCGCAGTTGGCCCAGATAGCGAATCAGATTGGTCCGGGACAGAAGCGCGCTGGGGCTATTAATCTGCTCGAGCAAGCACGAAGTATGTTGGGTATGTCAGTTCAGGCGCAGGATGAAGATCAGATGCGTGCCCTGGTTGAGATTGCTCGCGCGTTCTCTCGTTACGATTCCAAGCGGCCGTTTGAGATCATTGATCCATTAATTGATCAGATCAATGAGCTCTGCACGGCTGCACGCGTGTTGCAGGGATTCGGCGCCGAATACTATGAAGATGACGAACTGAATCTACAAAATGGCAGCAGTGTGGGGAACATGGCGAGCCAGATGTCGAGCGTGCTTGGTAGTTTGGCATTCACAAATTTCGAGCGGGCGAAGGCGGCAGCAGACAGGTTCCGCTTACCGGAAATTAGGCTGAGGGCGTACTTGGAGATCGCACAACAGACTAATCAAGCCGCGAAGTAAAGTTTATTCCCGCAAAGGCACAAAGAGGCAAAGTTCAGAACGATCCTTTGCCGGCTTTGCTTTGCGTCTTTGCGCCTTTGCAAGGAACTCTCTTGAGCTATTCACCGAGCGCGGCGTACTTGAACACCCTGAACCGGTATTGCTGCTGCGCCCGGATGTTCGCGGCAATCACGCCATGCAGGTTCTCATCCCACTTCGTGTATTGATCGATAAACTTATCAGACGCCGCCTTGTCACCCGCATACTGCACGGCCAGAGTTTTCTCCAGCATCTTGCCTACGACGTCATGATACTTTTCATAGTGAACTTGCAGCGTCCCTGTCCCTGGATCGAAACTCAATAATCCATTTTCGAGAAAGAAGTTCCACTGCATTAACTGCATCGTGTTGTAAGGCTGATCGCGTCGCGGACGATTGTTTTGCAACACGCGCAAGATTCCACCGGCGTAAACACTCCGCAACTGCGCATCGTTGTAGTAACCCTGTTTGTGCAGCGCTTCAGCCACGAACAGCGACACGAGGTCGGCCTTCATCTCCTCCAACGTGTTTGCGTTATCTTGCAACGCTTCATCCAGCTCGCGGCCGTCTTTGGTTCGATCGACGCCGAGGTAGTGGCCCACTTCATGCCACAGTGTTCGGTAAAAGTTGCCATCGGAAGTGAGCTCTTTCGCCTGCTCCTTGCCGATTGCTGCCTCGAGGATTTTCGAAGTGCTTTCGAAGATGTTCGGGTCGCGCATGATGTTGGCGCGCAACAGTATGGTGCGGCCATAGCGACGCGCCAGATAACTCTCGTTGGGAAGAATCGTGGCCGTGTTTCCGCCGCGCGATTGCCCGAAGTCAGCCACGACGTCGTACACGCCCACGGGAATGTCTTCGCGCACTTTCTTATGGTTTTGGTAAGGAAGCGAGTCTTCCAGGACCTGGAGTCCCTTCATCGCCTCACGCAATGCAGTTGTCTCCTGCTGGCGGCTCTGCAAAAGGCAAAACGCGAAGAACGTCTTCACACCAAACAACTCGTCATCGTAAGTTTCGTACGAACCAATCTGGGCGTTCAGGTTTTTGAAGCGACCGGTGACCCAACTCGCGTCGCCCGACTCATAATCATTCGACAAGAGATCGCGCGCACGATTGCGGAGGAACCGCGCAAACTCGTCGTCATCTTTTTCCACTGCGTCAGCGGCCTCGTTCAACAGCCCGTAAGCTTTCATCATGTCATCTGCGTAAGCGAGTGAGTACGGGACGGCGTACAACGCTTTCTCATCGCGTTTCGAAAGCAAGCCATGCAACTGCGCCAGGAGCCCGGGATGCAAAGTCTGAAGCGCGGGGTACTTGTTCAGTTTGGCGACGTCATCGGTCAGGTTTTTCGCAGTCGCAAAACGGACCACGGTCCGCAGATCGAGAAGGTCTTTACGTTTCTCGTCAATCTCTTGCTTGGTGATTCCCCAGGGATACACGTTCTTCCCGGGTTTAGACGGCTGAACTGGAAGAAACGGTTCTCGTTTGTTCTCGAGCGTCGTCGCGATTGGTCCCTGGAAGAGACGATAGAGCGTCAGCAGGTTCTGTGTTGCAGGTGTGGAGCCTCGTTTGTCGAGTTGTTCGAGCGCGCGATAAGACGAGAGCGCCTCGGGATGTCGCTGCTCTTCGTAAAGCTTCTGAAAAATGTAGCCAACTTCGATCAACTTGGCGACGGCCTTGCGCTCGCCTTCGGATAGTTTTGAAAGATCCGGAGCCAGGCGAATCGTTTGTGTCTTCTCGATAAGCGGCTGGCTCTTTTCGAGCGGCCAGTAACCAACGGGCAGTGTTTGGGTCAGTATTAAGGCAGTCATCAAAAATTTAGTCATGC
>JBKPJS010000656.1:0-6791 GCA_046730815.1 Acidobacteriota bacterium | reverse complement strand
CATGTAGACCGCGTGCTTTGCCGCCGCGAGCGCGATTGGTGGCGCCGCGCGCAGACGCTCGGCCAGTTGCAACGTCGCGCTTTCCAACTCTTCGGGTGCTACGACTTGATTCACTATGCCCAGTCGCGCTGCTTCCGCGGCATCAATTGCTTCCCCGAGAAAGAACATCTCGCACGCCTTATTCGGCGTCACCAGGCGCGGCAGAAAATAAGTTCCACCCCAATCAGGATGCAGCCCCACTCTCGCAAACGATTGACTGAACGTAGCGGTGTTGCTCGCGACACGGAGGTCACACGCAAAAGCAAGATTACAACCCGCGCCTGAGGCTGGACCATTGATCGAAGCGATCACCGGCTTTGTCATTTGACGAATAGCCATGATGACACGGCGACCGGCGCCGAGAATTCGCGCAAACTCTTCCGCGTCGCGTCGCTGCATTAACTCGGCCATGAACCCGATATCGCCGCCTGCACAAAACGCACGGCCAGCACCCGTGATAACAACGACGCGCACGGAGCGATCACTTCCGGCGTGCTCGAGTGCTTCGGCAAGATCGCGCCGCATGTGGCCGACGAAAGCATTCAGCTTGTCCGGACGATTCAGTGTGATCGTCAGGATACCGTCAGCTTCCGAGATTAGAAGGTGCTCGTACATGAGGTCGGTGCTTAATGCCTGAAAGTCATTTTACAGGATTGACATGATTAGACATGATTTACATGTCAATCCTGATAACTCATGTGAATCTTGTAAAATGACTTTTATTTCCCCTTAAACTCCGCCTTGCGTTTATTCACGTAAGCGTCGAGACCCTCTTTGGCGTCCTCTGACTGAAATAGTTGTTGCTGTAGTTCGCGTTCGAGCGCGAGACCATATTCCAAAGGTATCTCAGCGCCCGTTTGAACGCTGCGTTTGATTCGTCCGACTGCCATCGATGCTTTCGCGGGTGCCGTAAATTGTTTGGCATATTGCAGAACCTGTTCGAGGAACGATTCACTCGTATCGGCGACGAATAATTTGTCAATTAATCCGATCTCTCGACAGATTTCAAACGGAAACAGTTCCCCCGTCGCCATCATCTCGATCGCTCGAGATTTTCCCACTACTCGAACCAGACGCTGTGTACCTCCTGTACCTGGAAGGACACCGAGGGACACTTCAGGAAGCCCCATCTTCCCGCCAGTCCTACGAGCGATGCGAATGTCGGCAGCGAGGGCGACCTCTAATCCACCTCCGACACAGTGGCCATTGATCGCTGCAATCACGAGCTTTGGAGTTTGTTCGAGACGCGACAAAGTTTCGTTTGCGTGCAGACAGAAATAGTATTTGAACGCTGGTGTGACGTTCGCGAGCATTTGAATATCGGCGCCTGCGCAGAAGAACTTTTCGCCCTTACCGGTAATTACGATTACTTGAACGGAATCGTCCATGCGAGCAGTCAGTATCGCTCGATCGAGTTGCTGCATCATTTCATAGCTGTAGGTGTTCGCTGGAGGATCGTTAAGTGTGATTAGCGCAACCCCATCGCGCGTTTCGTAATCCAGTCTTGATCGTGTTTCAGTCATCAGTGTTATCCGTGGCCTAACTTAACCGCCAAACACTCGGGCTCTCGGTCGGTAAAGCGTGAAAATGGCCGGCGACGCGATTCACCAGAAAGCCGTTGAGGAATAGTTTCAGAAGATTACTGGCCAAATCCGATACTTTCAATTTGCCGTGCGGATCGTACCAGTTGTAAATCCAGTTCATCATCCCAAACAGCGCGTAAGTCGCTACTGTGAGGTCGATAGGTTCTTTGCTCTCTTGCGTCTGCTGGACCTCACGCAGGATGTGGCGCGCGAGTTTCGTGTACTTGTCTTTGCGCGTGGACACGTGCGCGTACAAATCGCCGCGCAGCGATTCCGCTTCGTGCGAGAGCACTTTCATCTCCGACATGTTGGCGGCGAAAAATGAAAGGTGGTTTTCGATGAAGATGCCGAGTTTCGTAACCGGATCTTCGACGGCTTCGAGCCGCTGCTCTAATCGTTCAAGCACACGGCCGAAGCAATTATCCTGGATCAGAAACAGCAGTTCTTCTTTGGATTTGCAATAGTGATAGAGACCCGCGAGGCTGACGTTCGTTGCACGCGAGATGTCGCGCATCGAGGTTGAGTGATAGCTCTTCTCGGCAAAGATGCGCGCCGCCGTGCGCAGGATGAACTCCAACTTTTGATCGTAACGAGACGCCTGCAGCATAGTGATTAAATTCTGCCGCTGATAAACGCGGATTTCGCGGATCTGAATTGGATCTGCGTTAATCTGCGTAAATCTGCGGCTCTTTTATAGCCTTACATACTCAAACTCGAACGGTTTACCCTTGATGCCCGCTGCCGGCGGAGCAATCCAGTTCGCAATCTTGCCCGGCTCGAAAACCGGATGCATGAGACTGCGCACGTACTCACGATCTTCCATCGACGGCAGCCATTCCGATTTGCGTTGTTCGAACTCTTCCCGCGAGATCAGATTGCCCTGGAGATCGAACGTGTGGCCAGCGTATTCGCCGACGTGGCGGTGGAAACGCGGATTGGGCAAATAGAGACGTTCACTCGCGCCTTCATCAGCGAGCACCTTGTTCCAACGCGCGAGGCCCTTCTCACAGTCTTTAACATACTCGCCGCGCAGCACTTCGTTCAAAGCATTTCTCAGCGGCACTTCTCGCGTTTTCAGTTGACCATCTTCCACGACTGACATCATGAAAGTTTCATTCGCCGCTGTATGTTCGCTGTACTGGTCGCGCTCTTTGTAACGACCCTTCAAGCCTGCCGCAAAGAAGTCGGCGGAGTTGGAACTGATCTCTCCACCAAAAAGATCGAGCGAGTAACTGAACCAGAAGTTGATGTATCTCTGAATGATGTCGAGCGGAATGCCGCCGAGCTCCCTCACGTCACCCTGTTTCATTAATTGGGCCGTGCGCCTGACTACGCGACCCAGCCCGGTGTCGCCGACAAACATATGATGCGCTTCTTCAGTGAGCATGAATTGACATGTGCGTGCGAGCGGTTCGAAACCCGATTCGGCAAGCGCCGAAAGCTGGTACTTGCCGTCGCGATCGGTAAACATCGTGAAAGCGAAAAAGTTGAGCCAATCGTCGCAGGGTTGATTAAAAGCTTCGAGGATGCGTGGTTTGTCAGGATTGCCACTGCGTCTTTCGAGGAGCTCGTCGGCTTCGTCGCGCCCGTCACGACCAAAGTAGCCGTGCAGCAGGTAGACCATGGCCCAAAGGTGCCGCCCTTCTTCGACGTTCACTTGAAAGAGATTGCGAAGATCGTAAAGAGAAGGACAGGTCTTGCCGAGCTGTCGTTGCTGTTCGACTGACGCGGGTTCGGTGTCGCCCTGCGTCACGATGATGCGGCGCAATGCATTACGAAATTCGCCGGGTACCTCTTGATATGCGGGCCGTCCGTAGTTGTCGCCGAAGCCGACTTTGGCGTCGGGCTGTGGTGGTTCGAGGAAGATGCCCCAGCGGTATTCCGGCATCTTCACGTAATCGAAGTGCGCCCAGCCTTCGGAGCCGACGTCGATGGCGGTGCGCAGCCACACATCTTTGTCCTGGAAACCTTCCGGTCCCATCTCGCGCCACCAGTCGAGGTAGTTAGGCAGCCACTTCTCCAGCGCGCGCTGAAGCTTCTTGTCCTCGGAGAGATTTACGTTGTTAGGAATGCGATCGTATAAATTCATAAGTCATAAAACCATCCACAGATTACACGGATTTCTGCGTAATCTGGATTGCACTTCACGTTCTTTTGTAATCAAACTCCGCTTGCGTTGGTTTGCCGTAATTGGTCAATGCGCCTTTTTCGCCAACGGCGTTGGGGCGTTGAAAGATCCAATTCTGCCAGGCAGTCAAGCGGCCATAAATTTTTGTGTCCATCGTTTCCGGACCAGCGAAACGAAGCGACGCCTCCATGCCGGTCAGGGCGTCAGGCGACAACGACGTGCGTTCTTCAATTGCGACGCGGATCTCGTCTTCCCAGTCGAGTTCGTCGGGCGCGAAGGTGATGAGGCCCAGATCTTCGGCTTCTTCAGTGTCGAAGATCTTCTTGTCGCCGAATATTTCGTCGAGTTTGTCGGGTTGGGCCAGGAAGCGCGATTGCAATCTCGTCAGACCATTGCTCATCGGCCAAGCGCCCGCGTTCAAGTCAGAAACGGCAAGTGAAGCATCTGAATCCTGGAGCATGTAACTCCGATCGGATGCAAGCAGCAGTTCCAGCAAGTTTCCCGCAAAACAACTGCCGGACTCCACGATCGCGAAGAAACTCTTTGCAGTGAGATCGAGGCGTCGCAGCACGCGAGCCATGTGCAAAAGTATCTCGCGCACGAGCCAATGATCTCGGTTCGTGGTTAATGTCTGGTCCACCGCCAGCACGTTTTCGATTTCGCCTTTTGTGCGCAGGCAAACGAGACCGATCAACGGTTCGTTCACGCGCAGGTGCAGCAGCGCATCGTCAAGTTCACGGTAGGCTTGCAAGGGCCAATAAGCATCGCCGAGTTCTTGAATTTCGTCGGCGCTGGAGGGCTGTGGGCCTTCTGGTCCGTGTACAGTCAAGTCTGCATAACGTTGTTCGCGATTCAGTTTGAGCTTTACGTATTTGTAGTTTCTCGAGTCGTCGCCTGATTCAAACTGCAACGGCATGAGCTTGATGCCGGATGCTGACGGCGCTTCAGCATCGACGAGTTGCTTTACTCTCGCGTCGATCCATTTCTGAAACTTGCTTGTAGGGAAGTAGCCGTCGATCAGTCCCCACTCCTTCGCTCGTTTTCCTCTCAAGCCCTCGGCAAGTGTCGAGAAAACGTCGGCGCGGTCGCGTCGCACTTTCCTTTTGTCGACCAGACGCGTGAGACCGCCAGTTCCAGGCAACACGCCCAGCAATGGAACTTCCGGCAGGGAAACAGCGGAGTTGCCGTCGTCGACGAGATAGATTTCGTCGCAAGCGATTGCTAGTTCATAACCCCCGCCTGAAGCCGTGCCGTTTAATGCTGCGATGTAGCGACGGCCGGAGTGTTTGGAATCGTCTTCGATCGCGCAACGAGTCTCGTTAGTAAACTTGCAGAAGTTGACTTTGAAAGCGTGCGACGAGGTGCCGAGCATGTAGATGTTTGCGCCTGCGCAGAAGATCCGCGGCTTCAGACTCGTGATTACAACAACGCGAACCTCAGGGTGCTCGAAGCGGAGTCGCTGCACCGCGTCCGCGAGTTCGATATCAACGCCGAGGTCGTAGGAATTGAGCTTGAGTTTGTAGCCGTCGGCGAGGGTCTCATCCTCCTGGACGTCCATCGAAAGGGTGGCCACCGGCCCCGCGACCTCCAGCCTCCAATGTTTGTACTGTTCCGGCGACGTTTGGAACACGATTACAGGATTCTCAGGATTTATCATGATTCTAGTTCGAACGTTCGTTCGGATTTTAGGCGAGATCGGCAACAGAGGTCAAATGCGCCTATCCTGCCTATCTTGAGAATCCCGAAATCCTGTCCAAACTTGACAGTTCAGCCTCTTGGCGCGTAGGGTTTGGGACTTCCGAACATCGGGCCCTCCACCACGGAGGCGAATCTGTTCTGGTGAACGGCGCGGTCTTCAAAACCGTTAGTGAGACCGTGAGAACGGGCTCAGGTAGGTTCGATTCCTACACGCCTCCGCCAGTGACTGAACGGGCTTTAAGCAGCTCTTTTACAAAGGATTCCTCACATGATTAGAGATTGGGTTGAGCTCAATATGACACCCGGCATCGGACCTCGCGCCGCTGCAAAACTCCTGGAGCGCTTCGGTTCTGCCGAAGCTGTTTATAACGCAACACGAGCCGAACTCGAACAGTTGCGATTGACGCCCGAGGCCGTCGATACCATCATTTCCCGCGACTTGCGGTCCCGAGCTGAGGCTGAGATCACGGCGGTTAAAGCACTCGGCGGCGACATTCTCTTGCTGGACGACGGGGTTTATCCCTCATCCTTACGTGAGATTTACGACCCGCCAATTGTTCTCTATGTTAAAGGCGCCTGGTCAGAATGTTTGGATCAACCGTGCATCGGTGTGGTAGGGTCACGTAGGTGTTCGACCTATGGTCAGAACGCAGCAATCATGCTGGCGCGCGACCTGGCGCAACGCGGTGTGACCGTTATTTCGGGCTTTGCGCGTGGAATTGATGCGGCGGCACATCGTGGTGCACTGGACTCGGGTGGGCGAACGGTGGCCGTTCTCGGCACAGGCATTGACGAGGTTTACCCACGCGATCACAAGAGGTTAGCGGCGGAAATACTCGATCGTGGCGGGGCATTGGTCAGCCAGTTTCCTTTGGGCACTCCGCCGGTCTCGGAAAACTTTCCGTACCGGAACCGCATCATTAGCGGGCTGAGTCTCGGAGTTGTAATAGTGGAAGCGGCCGAGAATTCGGGCTCTTTGATAACCGCGCGCCTGGCAATGGAACAGAATCGAGAAGTGTTTGCTGTACCTGGAAACATCACTTCGCGAAACTCGTTCGGCACGAATTACCTGATCAAGGGCGCGGGAGCGAAGCTCGTGCAGCAATGGCAGGACATCGCCACTGAGTTGCCGCCGCAAATCGCTGCGAAGTTGTTACCGCCTCCTTTTGGCGAGCAGAAAAAGGAGGCTTCGATTGCGGATCGTTTGTCTTTTGTTCCTGAAGGACTTTCGGCGGCAGAGACTTCGGTGTTCAAGTTGTTGACACCCGACAGCCCGGCACATGTTGATTGGCTCTTTGAGGAAAGCAAGCTGCCGATTCCGGAGTTGACGGCTGCGTTACTGT
>JBKPJS010000655.1:0-2419 GCA_046730815.1 Acidobacteriota bacterium | reverse complement strand
ACGGCTTAATTGTCGTCGGCAGCGTCAGATGTGTATAAGAGACAGATGCAGAGAAGAACGAGATCGACCTGATCAGCGTGGGAGCGCACGGCGCGGGCTTCGGAATGCGTGCGTTGTTTGGTTCAAATGTGGATCGCGTACTGCGCCAGGCGCCTTGCCCGGTCCTCGTTGCGCGTCCCTTACGACCGAAAATGATCACTGAAGCAAAATCCTTGGACAGGATTGCAGGATTTTCAAGATTTACAGGACACATCTTGTGAATTATGGGAGAACATAACGTAGAGCAACACGTGGATGAGAAGAAGGCGCAGGCCTTCATGAAGGCGCTACTCGAAGACCTGCGCGCACTCGCGTTCATGCTCGCGGACGGTCGGGTCGAGAGCGGCGTTACGCGTATCGGTGCAGAGCAGGAGATGTTCCTCATCGATCGCTACCTGAGACCTGCTCCGGTTTCACTCGAAGTTCTCAAGCAGGCCAACGACCCGCGACTGACGACCGAGATCGCGCGCTTCAATCTGGAAGCCAATCTCACGCCGCTCGAGCTTGAGAACAACTGTTTCACCAGGATGGAACAAGAGCTCAATGAAGTAATCGAGCTTGCGCGCGGAAGTGCCGCGACTCAGAACGCCGATGTTCTTCTCTCCGGCATTCTGCCGACACTGCAAAAGTCGGATCTGACTCTCGACAACCTCACTCCCGTCCCGCGTTATCATGAATTAGACCGAGGCGTGATTGGTATGCGTGGCGGCCCACTCACCATTCACATCAAAGGATTGGATGAGCTGCAACTGACCCACGACAACATCATGATGGAATCGTGTAACACGAGTTTCCAGGTCCATTTTCAGAGTAACGCGAAAGAATTCGCCAATCATTACAACGTTGCGCAGGCGATAGCGGCGCCCGTGCTGGCTGTCGCAGTCAATTCCCCGCTCTTGTTCGGTCAACGGTTGTGGCAGGAAACGCGCGTGGCGCTGTTTCAGCATTCAACCGACGAACGCTCACGTCCAAAACTGGCACGTAACCAGCCCACACGCGTGAGTTTCGGCGATCGCTGGCTACAACATTCCGTCATCGAACTCTTCCACGATCAAATCACTCGTTTTCGTCCGATCATGATCACGCAACCAGACGAGAACCCGTTTGAGGTGCTGGCGCGTGGTGAAACGCCTTCCCTTTCGGCCTTGCGAATGCACAACGGCACTGTTTGGCGGTGGAATCGCGCCTGCTATGGCGTACATAACGGTGTTCCACACCTGCGGATTGAGAACCGGGCATTGCCGTCTGGTCCAACGATTGTCGATGAGGTCGCAAATGCGGCTTTCTTTACCGGATTGATGTTGGCTCTGCCACAAACATACGGCGAGATTGCGAGACGCATGGCATTTGACGATGCGAAGCTAAACTTTTTCCGCGCTGCCAGGCATGGGCTTGATGCTCAGTTCCAGTGGATTGATGGACAAAGCCATAACGCGGCCGCACTCATTCGTGACCAGTTGCTTCCGCTTGCACGTGCGGGATTGGATAGTGCGTGTGTAGCCGGTGAAGATATTGATAAGTATCTCGGCATCATCGAAGAACGGGCACAATGCGGGCAAACCGGAGCGCGTTGGATGATGAAGTCGCTTTCTGCGATCGGAAGTTCGGCCGCGAAAGATGCCACACAAAGAAGACTGACTTCTGAGATCCTGGCCAACCAGAAGCAAGGTGAACCGGTGCATAATTGGCCCGTGATCGAGAATGCGGATTCTGATGAGTGGGAACACGGCTATCGAACTGTCGGTCAATTTATGTCGACGGATTTGTTCACTGTCAGCCCGGATGATCTGATCGATCTTGCCGCGAGTGTGATGGACTGGCGACACATCAGGCATGTGCCCGTTGAAGATCGCGAAGGCCGGTTAATAGGTTTGGTAACTCATCGTGGACTGCTTCGTATGATGATTAACAGTGCCTCTGGTAATTCGAAGCTCACTACCGTACGAGAGATCATGGTCGAGGACCCCGTTACTGTTTCCCCATCGACCTCGTCGTTGGAAGCGATGGAGATCATGCGCAAGAATCGAGTTGGTTGTCTTCCTGTTGTCGAGGGGAACCAGCTAGTCGGCATCATCACGTCCTACGACTTCCTCGAAGCCACGGCCAAACTCTTCCAGCAACACCTCACCACGACAGAACACCCTAAGAGTCGTGCCCATGTGAATGGTGTCTAAGGTCGACTATTCACCAACGCCGAAGGTGTTGGCTAAGTCGAACTATTCGCCACAACGCCGAAGGCGTTGGATAATTTCAGCCAGCGGTTCGAGCGCAGCGAGAACCCCGGGTATCAAATTAAAATTCCGACAAACCCTGAAAGGGTTCGCCAACCGGTAAACCCTTTCAGAATTCAATACCCAGGGTTGTCGCTACGCTCCAACCC
>JBKPJS010000654.1:0-1678 GCA_046730815.1 Acidobacteriota bacterium | reverse complement strand
GAGGGAAAGGCATAGATCACTCCTGTTGAACGGCAACGCAGGATGGGAATAGCCGGACAGTTCACACGTTGAGGAAACGATTCGGTTCCAGAAAAAAATCAATCCACAGATTACACAGATAATCTGTGGAATCTGTGGATCAAACGGCAACGACTTCGAGTTCAGGATCTACTTCCTGTTTCAGCATGCTCTCGATCGCCATCAGCGTGCCGGTGAGGGAACTTGGACAACTGCCGCATGCACCCTGGTAGCGAATGCTCAAGGTGTGGTCGCTCAGACCCAGCACTTCCAGGTAGCCACCGTCGCCCATCAGTGCAGGTCTTACCTTCTCGTCCAGAATTTCGTTGATCCTCAGCAAGCGCGGGTCGTCGCTGGTCAATGCTGCTATTGGACCACCAACTGCCGCAGCCGCAGCCGCTGCGGAAGAGCTCACCGCCTCCGCCGCACGAATCGGCACGGCGAGGGCCGGTAAGAGCTCGTCCCAATCACCTTCGTCATCTTTCTCAACGGTGATCATCTTGTCCATATAAAAAACCGAGACAACATGGCCGACGTCAAACAGCGACTTCGCCAGTGCATCATTCTCCGCAAGTTCCGCTGAACCATATTGCCGCGCAACGCCATTGCTGACCGGTTCGCGCAGAATAAATTTCACCGCATTCGGATTCGGAGTTTCTTCAATATCACTAATCTTAGGCATTACAAACTCACTTTCACTTGTCGCCATATTATAGCTTTTTTAGCGGGCACTCGCAGTGAGCCGGAGAGTGCCAAAGCAAATCCTTATCTGTTCGCTAAATCTTTCTTATGTAAAAGCTGCCGCCGTGTTGCAGGAATCATTGCTAAAAATGGAAACCGAGCTTATACTCCCGCCCTCACTTGCCCCCCCTCTCAGAAGGTGAGACAAGTTGAGATAGAGGCAGGCGATAGCGAGGGTCGCCTGCCTCTCGATTTTTTGGCCAGTTGTCAGTTGTCCGTGGTCGGTTGTAATGTCACTACTGACAACTAGTCATTGAGTACTGACCAGTAATGAACATCGGCATTACGGTATACCCTACGTACGGCGGCAGCGGCATTGTTGGCTCTGAACTGGGCAAGGAACTCGCTGCACGCGGACACACAGTTCACTTCATCTCATCCGCGCTGCCGACCAGGTTGACGGAGCTCAACGAACGAGTGCGTTTCCACGAAGTGGAGATGATGTCGTATCCGTTGTTTGAGCATCAGCCTTACACGCTCGCCCTCGCCACGAAGATGGCGACTGTCGCCGAGGAAGAGAATCTCGATCTCCTGCACGTTCACTACGCCATTCCGCACTCGATTAGCGCGATTCTCGCGCGCGAATCGCTCATGCCGAGACGGCGCCTGCCCGTCGTTACCACGTTGCACGGAACCGACATCACGCTCGTGGGCGCAGACAGATCCTATTTGCCGATCACGCGCTACGGCATTGTTCAGTCTGACGGCGTAACGGCTATCTCTCACTATCTGAAAGAGGCGACGCGAGAGTTATTTCACTTCGACAACATCAAAGTGATTCCAAACTTTGTCTGCCAGTACGACTACAGGCGTCTGGAAGTGCAGGGCCTTCGCAAAATGCTGGCACCCCAGGATGAACCGTTGCTGGTCCACGTTTCAAACTTTCGCCCGGTGAAGCGACCGGTTGACTGCGTAGAGA
>JBKPJS010000653.1:0-3752 GCA_046730815.1 Acidobacteriota bacterium | reverse complement strand
GCTTCCGACGCCGCTAAAGTTCTGCCTATCGCAAGAATCTCGATCAGGAACACAGGTATGTTGAGTACGACTGCGGAGGCAAGAGGAAACAGCAGCGCTGGCTTGCAGCCGCCCATGCGTTGACGCAACCACGAGAGAGAGGGTGCATAGGCCAGCGAGAACAACAGCGCTGTCATGATCAGGGATGTGACTGTGGTGCCGTTGACCTCAGTAAACTGAGACAGAATGAGCAACAAGCCAAGCAGCCACGAGATAAGGGAGATGGAGACGAGCTTCATACAGGAATTACACGTTTGCGGGATTAACAGGATTTGACCGCCTGCAAATCCTGTAATCCTGGCTAAGGTTACTTCTTGGGTTACTTCTTACCGGCCATGCCGCGAGAGATGATGCTTTGCATCTCCAATGCATTGGGCATTCCCAGAAGCGTTGCTGGTCCTAAACCGAATGGTCCACCTTCAGTGTTCGCCGCGAACGTGATGCTGTCGCCTTGCGCGTATGCATAGGCCAGCGTTGGCGGCATATCTGATGCGATCGCCTTCACGGCTTGCTGCGGTCCACTCGGAAGCCTGTCAGCGGTACTGGCGAGTCCGGCCGGAACCAATCCAGCGATATTGTGATAGAACACCGCTGAGAAGTTGGCATTACCATCCGCCGGCAAACCCGCAGTGAACTTGGCCGACCGCAGCAGCGATTGCCCGCTTTCATGCGACGCCAAGGCCCTCTGGACAAGTGCTCTGCTTGGACCAACGATCAGGTAGCCGTTGGCGTAAGTGTAGTTCACTTCCAGCAAGCCGAAGTCTGATGAGCGAAGCGTGTAGTAGGTGCGGCCGCTGATGTCAGCCTTTTCCCAAGCCAGTCCGGCTTTGCCAAAGTACGCCGCTTCTTTATTGACTTCGGTAACCACGCGCTCGAGCGTTTGTTGCAGGTGTGCCGGGTCGTTAACCTCAAACACCAACTTCCACGAAGGTGTCGGCAGGATCGGACCATCAATCGCGAAAGCAAACTCTCCACCGAGCGGCGCAGCGATATCGTTGCGGATATCCAGGCCATGTTGCGTTTGTTGTTTGTCGAGATTCTTGCGCAAGTCTGGTGACACTGTCTCCAGCACGCCTAGAAGATCGTCGACGAGTGACACCGGATTCTTCACCACGAACCCAGCTACGACGTTCGCGTCCGGCGAGATGTACTCGAGAGAGCCCATCGGTCCAGGCGCTGCCAACCATGATGGAATACCGCGCTGTGCATCGCTGAAGGAGAGCGACGCCTGCGTGTGTGTTTTCCCGTTCGTGTCCTTCTGGTCGAGAACGAAATACTTAACACTCAAGATGCCCAACTGGTTCAACGCGCTTTCGCGTTTCTCGGCATCGGGACCCTTTGTGCGGTCAGGCTTTGTTTGTACGACAACCTTCTCAAGGTTCGCTGCGACGACCAACCCTGCACCTTCCTGGTAAACCTGCGCAATGCGGTTGCGGAAAGGAGTTGCAGTAAAACTGCTCGAGCCTCCGTTGGACATTGCGGTCGCGAGACTCTGAAGTTGCTGCAACTTCGGACTGGCGGCAAACAAGTTCGCTTGAATCCAAACGTAAAGTTTTTCTTGCTTGTCGTCAGACTGCGGAGTCGCGGCAGCAGGATTTTCGATGAACTCGATCTCCGGTCTGCCTTTGTTGTTGCCGGAAAGTTTCGCGATCTCCTGCTCGAGGAATTGTTGGAAGCCTTGCGAGTTCTTCAGCTCAGCAAGCACCAACGGCTCACCGGGCTCGCCTTTGTCGTCTATTGAGACTGAGACCGCAATCTCGTCGCCAAGGTAGGAGCCAAACTGTCGAATCGTCTCGACCACCTGGTCCATGTTTTGGCTTCTGCCCGACTGCTCTTTCTCCCACCATTCGCGCAACGCAGCGTTCTGGCTCATACGCTCCTGGATAATCCGATGCGACTCAACAATTGAATCCGCGAGATTCGGCAGGGCCGCGTAGACGACTGTGTTCTCGGGCATCAAGTCAAGCAGGTGCGTCGAAGTGCGAACGCCAGGCTGCTGCACGGTCTTCAACTCGTTCTTCAGCGTCGCCAGGCCTGACAACACTTGCGCATAGCGATTTACGTTGCGGCTCCACGCGATTTCATCTTTTACTGGAATTGTGGAGATTGCCGGGCTGGTCGTTGCCTGCTCGCCGGGACGAAGTACGCGATCACTACCCGCGTGATTCAGATTCACTTCGCCTTGAATTACTGAAACTCTCGATCCCTTGGTCCCATTGTTCACCGAGAAAACAGTGCCAGTTACAGAGACAAGAGAATCGCCACTCTCAACAAACAGCTTCCCGTCTTTCTGCTTCGCTGCTTCGACGACGATGCTGCCGCGGTCGAGGTGAATCGTTGTTCCCTGGCCATTCTTCGTCAGGTACAACTCCGAGCGGTCTTTCATTTCGATCAATGAACCGTCGCCCAGATGAATAACGGCGCGCCCGTCTTTCGCGGTGCGCACCTTCTCACCTTTTTGCAGTTTCGCTCCGGCACTGACTGATGCAGTGCGCGTGTCGGCAACCTGAAACACCTGTCCTTCGGCTGCCTGAACAGTGGCTTCAAAGTCACCATAGGGCCAGAACCTCTGCATAAACGGAATGGCCAAAAGTCCAAAGCCGATCACGAGTGTCGCAGCGATGGCCCAACGCATGACGGCTGGTTGCATCGTGAAGCGCGTCTTGCGCGCCGCCGGCTCAACAGTGACCGAACGTCGCGAGCGGGCTTCGTTCATTGCTTTGCGACAGGGAATGCACTCGTGCGTGTGGTCCACCAGCAAGAGTGAACGTGCTTCAGAAAGTTTGCCCGCAAGATACGCTGGAATCAGCGACTGAAAATCTGCGCAGCCTTCAATTCGATTGACTGTTGGCAAGCTGAATTCAGTCTCACCAGCCGCAGCGGAGACACGCGCCCAAACACGGTCTGCCGCTGCTGATAGCGCTGCTGGATCTACCTTTTGGTTCCGGATCTCAGCAGTAACCTTATCGAGGATCTCCTCTTCGTTATTGCGTTTCATGATGTTTCTCCAAATAGTGCCCAATCTCTTTTTTCAGTTTTGTGCGTGCGCGATGGAGGACCACTCCCACCACCATCGGCGAAGTTTTCATCAGCGAGGCAATTTCCTTGTTGTCCAGGCCTTCGTAATAACGCAAAACAAACATGACGCCAGCGGTCTTTCCCAACCGCGAAACAGCCTCGCGAACCAGTGTCTGCAGTTCCTGTTCGGCATGAGCCGCTTCGGGATTACGGGAACTGCCGGCAATCGAATCGACTTCATTTTCGTCGAGAGCCACGGCTTTTGACCGGGTGCGACTCCGCAGTAGGTCCAAAGACGCATTTATGGCGGCGCGGGAAAGGTAGGCCTCGGGATTTGGTGACCAATCATACTCGTCCTGACCTTTGATCAGGCGCAGGAAGACGGACTGGAGCACATCTTCGGCATCCGAGATGCTGCCGGTGACGCGCAGTGCGGTCCGAAAGACTCGGCCGTGGTGTTCCTGGAAAAGGGTTTCCAGCTCGCTGGCGGGTTGGTTTGTCACTAATCGCAAGGGTTTAAGTGCTGCCTGCAAGGCGTTTCCTCCGTCTACACCCTGATAGACGAACGTGTGCAGGCTTTATTAACAGCCCGTGCAAATTTTTGGAAGTTTAATCGGATTTGCCAGCGCGGCGATAGTGTTTTTCGGCTAAGCCACCCGTTTCAGCCAGCGCGCCCGGAGCTTTCTCAGCTTTCC
>JBKPJS010000652.1:0-6073 GCA_046730815.1 Acidobacteriota bacterium | reverse complement strand
ATGTGCCCGACCCTGAGATCGAGGAGTTTATGGAACTCGAAATTTCTCAAGCACCCAAGGATCCGGAGCTGCTCGCGCATCGATTGCGAAACAATACCGCTGCTTCGCCGCGCGACGCGGGTGGGGATTTGGATGCAGCGTGGGAAGACGTCAACGACAGTGGATCAGAAACTGTGGCGGGTGACAATCCAACTCCCGATCAGTCGCTGGTCGAGGAAAACGCATCGGCGATGGGTGTCAGCTTTGAAGACAATGAAGAGCTCGAGTTCATTGACAAGATCGAAAAACGCGATCGCGATCGATACGAGCTCGATGAGAATTCAAAAGCATCGGAGGACATGATCTAAAACTGTCGCCGGCTGTCCAGCAGGATCGTCACCGGACCGTCATTCACCAACTCCACCTGCATCATTTTGCGGAAACTGCCTGTTTCAACTCGCTCGAGCAGCTTCCGGCTGCTCTCAACAAAGTAATCGTACAAAGGTTCTGCGATTTCAGGTGGAGCGGCGTCGCTCCACGACGGCCGCAGACCGCGTCGCACGTCGCCATACAACGTAAACTGAGAAACTATCAATAGCCCGCCCTCAATGTCTTTGACGGAAACGTTCATCCGGCCTTCCGCATCATCAAAGATCCGCAACGCAATAATCTTCGGCACTAAATAGTCCGCATCGTCTCTCGTATCGTCACGAGCAATGCCCAACAAAATGACGAGACCGTTCTCGATCTCGCCAATGACCTGATCTGCAACTGTGACCCGCGCACGCGTCACGCGTTGAACTACCGCTCGCATTTATTTAATAAGATGAATCCTGTGAATCGTGTAAATCCTGTCTATTTCTTTGGCGGCCTTGACGGCCGGATCTCGACGCGGCTCGGAAGACTCCGATCGGGATACTGAAGAAGATTCAACACCACGCGGGCGATGTCGTCGGGCTGAAGTTGCCAGCTCTTTTCATCGCTCGGCTCATCGCCGCCAAACTCAGTGTTGACAGAACCCGGCATGATGTAACTCACCTTGATGCCATCGTGCCTGACTTCCTGCATCAACGCTTCGCTGAATCCATTCAAGCCAAACTTGGAAGCATTGTATGCAGCCATCTTCGGGTGCGCGTTCGTACCCGCAAGCGATGAGATGTTGATGATGTAACCACCGCCGCGTTGCTTCATCAGCGGAATCGCTTCGTGGCAACAGTAAAAGACGGCGAAGACGTTCGTCTCGAGAACTGCGCGGAAGTCCTCGACACTCATCGACTCTACCGGCGCGAAGATCCCGATGCCGGCGTTGTTAACGAGAATATCAACCCCACCAAAATCCTTCGCGATGTTCGCAAACACTGACTTCACCTGATCGTAATCGCGAACATCGCAAACGTAACCCGCCGCGTTCCCGAGCTCGTTCAACTTTGCGACCGCGCCGGCAATCTCCTTTTCATTACGCGCCGTGATCGCAACCTTAGCGCCAGCACTCACGAGCGATTTCCCAATCGCACGTCCAATGCCTCTCGTGCCACCCGTAACAATCGCGGTTTTGCCTGTTAACTCCAAGATACTTCACCCCTGCAACTTCGTCCGTAGTCTTTCGTTGACGATTTTTGGATTCGCCTTTCCCTTCGACGCCTTGATCACCTGGCCCACGAAGAACCCAAACAGCGTCTCTTTGCCGGAACGATAACTTGCGAGTGCGTCGGCGTTCGCAGCTATCACGCTATCAATAAGACTATCGATCTCTCCGGTATCGCTCAGTTGGACCAGACCCTGTTCTTCGATGATCGCCTGCGCGGTCTTGCCAGTCTTGAACATCTGAACGAGAACGTCTTTTCCCTGCTTACCGCTAATGTTGCCTCGATCTATTAGCCGCACTAGTGCGGCCAACTCCTGAGCGGGCACAGGCGAGTCTGCCGCCGAGAGTCCGGCGACTTCGAGTTCGCGCAACAACTCGGACCGAATCCAGTTGGCGGTGGCGCGAGGATTCCCGGAAGCTTCCGCTGCCGCTTCGTAATAATCAGCGAGCGATCGCTCCGAAACCAATTGCGAAGCATCGGCGAAACTTAGACCATACTGCTCGCTGAGTCGCTTCCTGCGCTCCTCGGGCAACTCAGGCATAGCTCGTCGTACTTCTTCCACAAACTCTTGCGACACGATTAACGGCGGCAGATCGGGTTCGGGAAAATAGCGATAGTCGTGGGCTTCTTCTTTCGAACGCATCACGCGCGTCTCCATCGCACGGTCGTCCCAAAGTCGCGTCTCCTGAGTTAGACGTCCTCCTGATTCAAGAACCTGAATATGTCTTTTGACCTCGAATTCAATCGCGCGCTGCATGAACCGAACCGAGTTCAAATTCTTCAACTCGACCTTCGTACCAAACTTCTCGTCGCCTACACGCCTGACTGAGACGTTCGCTTCGCAACGAAGATTTCCCTTCTCCATGTCAGCTTCAGAAGCGCCGACCCATTGCAGCGAACGGCGGACGTAATTGACGTAGTCGTAAGCTTCCCACGAAGAACGAAAGTCAGGCTCGGTAACGATTTCAGCGAGGGGAACTCCCGCGCGGTTGAGATCGATATAAGAATATCGATCGACGTCTGGAAGACCTTCGTGAACGTTTTTGCCGGCGTCTTCTTCGAGGTGTAGCCGTGTAATGCGGATCTTCTTCGGGCGCCACTCGACCGGATGGCCCGCGTCGTCACGCTCGGCGGTCATAATTTCGAGCTCACCGTTGGCCGAGAACGGTTGATCGTATTGTGAGATCTGGTAGCCCTTCGGTAGATCGGGATAGAAGTAATTCTTCCGCGCAAAGATCGATTGGTTATTGATGTGCAATCCGAGCGCGAGAGCCGCGCGCGCTCCGAGTTCAACTGCGCGACGATTCAATACCGGCAATGCTCCCGGCAAGCCGAGACATGTCGGGCACGTGTTCGCGTTAGGCTCGTCACCAAAACGAGTGGCACAGCCGCAGAAGATCTTGGATTCGGTACTCAGTTGCGCATGGATCTCGAGCCCGATGATTGTTTCCCAGGTCATCTGCGTGATCCGCGTCTCATGTGAACGGGCCGGATATTGTTACGTACTCCGGGAGCTCGAAAGACCGGCGTTCGGCCTCTGAACCCTGGATTAAACGGGAATGTTGGAAAAGGAGTTATCGGCGTCGCCAGAAACCCCGAAAATGGTGAAGACGAAAATCGTCTGAACCTGTTAAATGGGCCACCCGTGATCCCAAAACCTACATTATCAAAAGGGAAAAACCCGGGGAACGCATCGAACGAATATGACAACGGTATCTCCTGAGAACGCTGGCGCGAGAATTGGAGCTGCGCTTCATTGGCTGCCATCTCAGCGCGCAATGCGTCGGCGCGACTGCGCCAGTAGGCCTCCTCCTGCGCGCGCATGCTGCGCACCTGCTCCAACGTTCGGTCTTCAATCGCCGCGACCTCCCGTTGTCGTTCTTCTATCGAAGGCAGGCCGAGCTCTCGGCGTTTGGTCTCGTTTTCAACGCGCGCCTTGCTATAGACCTCCAGGTCCCGGTTTGTAATTGAACGACCCGCGCGAGCTAGCGTCTGAGGGGCTGTCGAAACGCTCTTCGGGGCACCAGCTTTTTGCAACAGCGATCCCGTCGGCTCGCCGTTCAAGCGCTCAGTTGCTGCAATATCGACGGTGTTCAGTTGGATTGTTACCTGAAAGCCGTTACTCACCTCGTACGTTAGGGTTGAGTTTGTGACGGTAAACTCGTTTGGGATCTCGACACGACGCCCATCGCGCATGACGATTGTGTAGGCGCTTGCCGCAGATGCCGATAACAACAAAAACAGAACGACAACTAAGAATTTCATAGTAAAAAACCTCACTCTTCCTGGGATTGAGGAGAGTATATCACCGGGCACAGATCAACCACGAAGGCACAAAGACAGATTGAGACTTGTGCCTTGGTGACTTTGTGGCTCAGGTTTTTCTCGTAAAAATTCTTTGCAACTGGCCCGGCTCTCTGGTATACATGCGACGCACCAAAATGGAAACCACGAAGGCTTTTTGAAACGCGGACGCCGGCTTCAGCCTGGCGCAGCGCCGCTCGGTTCCAAACATTTCACAGAGGAGCGAGTGAGGAAATGGCAAAGACGGTTTGCAAGATTTTGGGAGTTGTCTTTTTGCTGGTGGGCCTGATTGGATTTGTAAGTCCAACCCTGCTTGGCGCCCACCTTACACCGGTACATAACGTAATTCACATTGTCTCGGGTGCCATTGCCCTTTATTTTGGCTTTGCGGGAACGTTGTCCGGAGCAAGGATGTTTTCACTTGTCTTCGGTGTCGTTTATCTCGCGCTCGGTATTCTGGGAATAGCACTTGGCACCGGGGAAGATCGCATGTGGATGCTTGGACCACTGCATTTCGGTCAGTCCGATCACGGCATTCACATCCTGCTCGGCGTGATATTCCTGGCTGGCGGATTGTTTACCAAGAGAGTCGATTAGTCTCGCTTTCAGGTTGCAAGGGAGAGTTCCGTAAGTGGCGCACTTGCGTCCGCGATCTCCAAACCCTTGCAACCTGAACCACGGATTATACGGATTTTTTTAAGGATCGCTCCGTGTCATCTGTGGTTAGAACCTCACGCGGATCCCACCGCGGCCGACGGCTCGCGGCGCAAGAAAACCATTCTCGTAATACGTCTGGTTGAAGACGTTCTCAACCCCACCGAATAACACCAACGTTACATGCTCGGTCTGCCGTCTCTCGTAACTTACAAAAACGTCTCCTTTCGTATATCCACTGAACGTAAGCTCGGCCATTCGAAACGGAACATTGTTTTCAAAGAGCTGCGAGACATACGATCCGGTTCGATTCAAATCGAAATTGAACAGCAGCGCTCGATATCGCTGGCTCAACGTCAAACCAAACAAGTGCTTTGGAATTACATACTCCGGCTGAAGTCCAAGCCCGGGTACGGAACGATCACTGTTGGTGAAAGTGTAGGAAGCTCCCAGATCCATTCCTCTGAACGGCGAAGTATTAAAGTAGGTCTCAACGCCTCGCGACAGTCCGCCGGGCCGGTTCACAAAACCGCCGAAGCGGCCCAGCCCAAGTGGATCAACCGCGAATCCAGTGAATGCAATGAGGCGTTGAAGTCTCGTGTAAAAGTAAGTTGCGCCAAAGAGTACACGGTCGTTGGCGAGTCGTTGATCGAAACCTCCATCCACACTAATTGACTGCTCGGCTTTCAACGTCGGATCGCCAAAGCGCATCACTTCGGCCGACGCAAAGGTCCCTTCACCAAATCGCTCAAATAGCGAGGGCGCGCGAAACCCGTTACCAACGTGTACTCTTAACTTTGTACCACTGCTCCGGATGAAGTAGGCGATTGCTCCGTCGCCTGTTACCGAACTCTCCGCTTCTCGACCCTGCAAAAAGCCCGGTCGATCAGCGCTTCTGATTCGATACCACTGGCCGCGCACGCCGAACGACAACCGCAAACGATCCTCAAACAAAGACAACTGGTCCTGTCCGAAGACGGCAAACGTGCGCTGCCGATCGGTTGTGTTGTTGAACGTCGCAAACGAAGGTTGCGAACTCTGAAACAGCGACTCCCGTTCAAACTCAAATCCGGCAGTCAACAGGTTGGACCTCGACCACTGAACATTCGCACGGCCATCGACAGTATCGACGTCGCCATTGTTGATGTTGAGAAACTCGAAATCTCCAAACGGTACGAACGAGGCAAAGCGCGGATCGACGGCTGGACCGTTGTAGTTGCGCCTGTTACTCGACACTCTCTGGTAAGCAACTGAATAAGAAACCGTATCGCTGATGATTTGAGAAAATCGTCCCGAGCCCACGAGCAACCGATTGCGGCGTCCTTGATCGGGGTTATTGAAATCTGGTTGAAAAGTGACGCCCGCAACTGCCCTCGGGAAGGGTTCAGTCGTTCCGAAAGCTGCGGCCAGAGGGAACGGGCTATCGTTAACGCGCGCATTCGCGATGTTACCGTAGAGATTAGCGGCGATGTTGATCGACGGTGAAGGATTGAATTGAAGACGTCCTGCGAAGCCAGTGTTTCCGTAAGCGTCGTCACCATCGATTCCGT
>JBKPJS010000651.1:0-2356 GCA_046730815.1 Acidobacteriota bacterium | reverse complement strand
TCCGAAGACATAACCCATCGCCATATCAAATGCATGCCGTTCGTCAAACGAGAGACCACGCAGATAGTCAATAAAATCTTTCTCGAAACGCACGCCATACTGATCGTGCTGTTTAATGAACTCTGCGACGCTCAGGCAGAGTGTGTAGCGTGGCTCCGCCTGCACCCAGGAAAAAAATCGACGGAAGCGAGCGGCAATCTCTTCTTCCACTTCTAACCCGATATGTCCATCGACGCCCACGAACTGAGCCAGCTTCTCCGGAGACATCGATTCGTAATCCTGGTGCAGCTCGCGATTTAAACACTCAATGCCGTGCATCGTTACGCCGTCCGAGCGGAGTACCCGTCTGATTTCAGCCAGCGCCGCGTCTTTCTGATCAAAGCCGATGTGCCCCAATAGATCCAAACTCACCACATAGTCAAAAGAACCTGACGCAAACGGCAAATCTGTTACATGGGCCACTGAAGCGAAGTCGTACCCGTTGTTGCGCGCAACCTCAACCAGATCCGGAGAAAGATCGACACCGGCCAAATAAACATCTTTGCGCTTCAGCAGCGCCAAAACACCTTCACCGCAACCAAGATCGAGCACAGACGAACCGCGCCGAACGTTGTCGTAGACCCACATTGTTCGCGCAAATTTTATGTCAAAACGATCAATCGCATCGAAATAACGAGCGTCAAGAACGCCTCCCGTGAAGAAGCGCTCGCGATAGAAGCCGGCGACATCATCGATACCTGCAAGGCTGAGCCAGTCAGCTTTCATCTGGGTGCTTTCGAATCAGGCGGAGGTTGATTGCACAGTTGTACCGGTGGTCCAGGGCGCGGCTGAATCGATCGTCTTCGTAGCGGCGGTGGCGTTTAGGTTCGCGACACCTTCGATGGGGACATCGCTGAAGACGCGAAAAAACAACGCCCCATCCAGCCAGTCAAAACTGATAGCGTCCGGGCTGTGAACGGCGATGGAGATGGAATAAAGATCCGGCGCGAGCCAACAGTTAAACGAAAATGTTATTTCCACTCTCTGGCCCCGTCTGACCCCACCATCACGGATTCCCTGAACTCCAGTGTTCGTTCCATACAGATGAATACCGTGACGATTGCGTATGATAAAACCGTAAACCGGATCTTCCAGGTTTTCATGAAAGACGACACGCGCTCTGAGATGGACCATCTGACCCGTTTCCACCAGCGCGACTGGTAATTGCGAAGCATCGAGCAGCTCGACTTTGAGCACCTCAGCACTACCATTTCCGTGCCGGTAAATGAATTCTGGTGGGATGTTCTCGTCCGCAGTTTCAGGAAGTGGTGGTTGAGACTTCGCAAGCTGGCTCTCGGCATACGCCGCTTCCTGGCCCATGATCAGTTTTTGATAACGGGCCATAACGTCTGCCGGCGAACCATCCGCTTCCATGTGGCCGGCATTGAGCAGTATTGCGCGGTTGCACAGCGCGCGAATTGCGCCGGGGTCATGCGAAACGAAGAGAATCGTCGTGCCGTTCTCCTGCATCTCCTTGATACGACGCATGCAACGATGCTGGAAAACAGCGTCGCCGACCGCGAGCGCTTCGTCAATGATCAGTATCTGAGGCGAGGTCGCGATCGCCGTGGCAAAAGCGAGGCGGACGTACATGCCGCTCGAGTAAGTCTTGAGCGGCTGGTAGATGAAGTCTCCGATCTCTGCGAAGCTTGCGATCTCCGGCAGCAAACGTTCAGTGTCGCTTTTCGAGAGTCCCATCAATGAGGCGTTCATGAAGATATTCTCAATGCCGGTGAACTCGTTGTTGAATCCGGCGCCGAGCTCGAGCAATGCTGCGACGCGGCCTTCCAGCGAAAGGCTGCCGTGTGTCGGTTCGAGTGTCCCGGTGATGATCTGGAGCAAGGTCGATTTACCGGAGCCGTTTGGGCCGATGATGCCGGTAGTCGTGCCGGGTTCTACTTCGAAGCTTATATCCTTCAGCGCCCAGAATTCTCGATGGGCTTTCCAGCGGCCGCGCGTCAGGGTTTCCTTCAGTCTATCGGCGGGCCGGTTGTAGATCCGGTACTGCTTGGATACCGCTTCAACGCGGAGTGCTGGAGGCATGGGTTTTAGAATTTCTCTGTGCCAGTTCGGAGATCATTGCCAATTGCCGATTTCTAAATTGGCAATCGGAAATTGGCAATTGGCAATGCCTGACATTACCAAAATACGTTCCTGCTTGCGAACCGTGGGGGTTCTGCTTAAAATGGCCGTTCTTAATCGCCGGTGGCCTGCAATAATACTTTCACCTGCGTGCAACACTGCTCAGCTCCCCGAGGCATTTTTAATCTGCTCGTATCTGCGTCGTTATTGCGGAGGAATTCGTGAAGCAAGTTTT
>JBKPJS010000650.1:0-6935 GCA_046730815.1 Acidobacteriota bacterium | reverse complement strand
TCGGGATTCGATGCACACTGTTTTGTCACGTCGATAAGCACAGCCGCCCCCATCAGTTGCTCCAGAGGAATCTGATCGACGGTGTTGTGGCCCTTCGCGAAATGCACCGGTGAATCGAGGTGCGTGCCGCCGTGTTCCGCTGCTGAATAACGATAAGCCGAGTAGAAATAGCCTTTATCAGTCATGCCTTCGAAGTCAGTTTCGAGCTTGAATTGCTGGGCTGTAGGCCAGTAGACGCTATTCGCGTCGAAAGCGTGTGTAAGATCGATAACGCGGCCTAATGGCAAGCTCGTGGGTCTCTGTGCCATAACCGGAACGGCAAGAAGTACGAAGAAAAGAAGGCGCAAGAGTTTCATTTGAAGTGCTCCTTAGGTTAGGTTGAAGAGCTGTCGCGCAAAGGCGCAAGACGCAGAGAAAGACGCAAAGAACTGTTTGGCCTTTGCCTCTTTGCGCCTTTGCGTGAAAACTCTGTTATCTTCATGTATACACCAACACTTCGCAAGGGAGTTTCGGAATGCAGATTGGAATGATTGGATTGGGACGCATGGGCGCTAACATGGTGCGACGCCTCTTGCGCGGCGGCCACGAGTGCGTCGTTAACGATCGTAGCCCTGACGCCGTGAAAGCGCTTGTAGACGAGGGCGCAATTGGCGCCGCATCGCTCGCGGTTTTTATCGATAAGCTCGCGGCCCCGCGCGCGATCTGGTTGATGATACCGGCCGCTCTGGTCGACACTATTCTCCACCAGCTTGTCGGAGTTGTAGCGGCAGGCGATATCATTATTGACGGCGGAAATTCATACTATATTGACGATATTCGCCGAGCCCAGGAGCTTAAAAACAAAGGCATTCATTATGTTGACGTGGGGACCAGTGGCGGAGTTTGGGGACTGGAGCGTGGTTATTGCCAGATGATCGGAGGTGAAACTGACGTCGTTGCTCACCTCGATCCGATTTTCAAAACACTCGCTCCCGGACGCGATGCCGTTTCAGCTACGCCCGGGCGAGCGGCTGACGCAGGAACTGCGGTGGAGGGTTACTTGCATTGTGGACCTTCCGGCGCCGGTCACTTCGTGAAGATGGTCCACAATGGAATCGAGTATGGTCTCATGGCTGCATACGCTGAAGGGCTGAACGTTCTGCATCATGCGAACGAAGGAAAGAGCGAAAGAACAGCGGACGCCGAGACCACGCCGCTTCGTAGTCCTGAACACTACCAGTACGATTTCAACATCGCGGATATAACTGAGGTTTGGCGTCGCGGCAGTGTAATCGCGTCGTGGTTGCTGGATCTCACCGCGATCGCGTTTGCGGAGAGTCCGCAGTTGGAAAGTTTTTCAGGACGTGTTTCGGATTCGGGGGAGGGCCGTTGGACCATCAACGCAGCGGTTGAAGAAGGTGTTCCCGTGCCGGTGTTGAGTGCTGCGTTGTTCCAACGCTTCAGTTCGAGAGGCGAGGCCGATTTCGCAAATAAAATACTGTCCGCCATGCGGTTTCAATTTGGCGGTCATCACGAGAAGTAATGTGCCAAAACGGGCGGCCACGGAGCGCCGCCCCTACAAAGATCCCAGGTTAAAACAAATGTCATCCATACTTGTAGAACCAGCCCCAATCCGGATCGAGCAACCAACTTTGCCGAAGGCCGAACCTTGCGTCGTCGTGATCTTTGGCGCGACGGGCGATCTCACAAAGCGCAAGCTTATGCCGGCCTTGTGCCGTTTGGTGGGCTACGGGTGCCTGGAGAAGGTTCGCATCCTTGGCGTCGGCAGGGGTGAGATGACGGACGACGGGTTTCAAGCTTTCGTGCGCGAAGCACTGGATAATTCGGAGAAGATAGAGCACCTCGACGAGCAGCAATGGCGCGAATTCGCCGGCCGCCTTCGCTACATCTCTGGCGAGCTCGATAACGAAGAGACCTATCGCAAGATCGCCACTCGTCTCGAAGAATTAGTTTCCGAAGGCGCCAGCCAGAATCATCTCTTCTATTTCGCCACGCCGCCTTCACTCTTTTCTGAAATCGTGAAGAATCTCGGCAAGGCGGGCCTGGCGCAGGAAAATGAGCATTGGAGCCGCATTGTGGTTGAAAAACCTTTCGGGCGCGATCTCGATTCCGCAAAAGAGTTGAACGCTACCATCGTGCAGGTGTTCAAGGAGAGTCAGGTTTATCGCATCGATCATTACCTTGGCAAAGACACCGTCCAAAATATTCTTGTCTTTCGCTTTGGCAACTCGATGTTCGAGCCGATATGGAACCGCAATTATGTCGACTACGTCGAGATCACTGCGGCGGAGACTGGCGGTGTCGGCAGTCGCGCCGGCTACTACGAAGAGGCAGGAGCACTGCGCGACATGGTCGCCAATCATCTGCTACAGCTTTTGACGCTCACGGCGATGGAACCGCCCGTTGCCTTCGACGCTGACTCAGTTAGAGAAGAGAAAGTCCAGGTGTTGCGATCGATTCGACGTCTGAAGCCGGACCAGGTGGCCCGGCGCACAGTGCGCGCTCAGTATGGACCCGGTGAGATCGATAGCGAAAAAGTGAAGGGTTACAAAGAAGAACAGGGCGTCAAGGGGGAATCAGTGACTGAGACCTACGCGGCGGTTAAGTTTTATATTTCAAACTGGCGCTGGTCGGGAGTGCCGTTTTACGTGCGTACTGGAAAACGTCTCGGGCGCAACCTGACGGAGATAGCGGTCCACTTGAAACGCACGCCACAAGCTTTGTTCGCACGCACGCCCGACGACCAGATGGATCCGAACGTTATCGCTTTGCGTATTCAACCAAATGAAGGCATCACGGTTGCGTTCGGCGCCAAGCGGCCAGGATTTGAAATGCGAACAAGCACGGTCCACATGGATTTCTGTTATTCAAGCGCGTTTGGTGTCGAGTCGCCGGCTGCTTATGAGTTGTTACTATTGGACGTGATGCGTGGTGATGCGACGTTGTTCATTCGCGCCGATGAGGCCGAAGCGCAGTGGCGTTTGATAACGCCGATTGAAGAAGCATGGGCTGCGCAGGGCGTGCGCGACTTACCGGCTTACGCGGCGGGAAGCGACGGACCGGCTGAAGCTGATCAAATGTTGGAGCGAAGTAGACATCGTTGGCGTCGCTTAGGAGAAAGTCAGGACGGATGCGATTAAGCCGCAGATAAACGCAGATGACGCGGATCTGAATTTCAGATCCGCGGCATCTGCGTTTATCTGCGGCCCAGACTGGCGACAACTGCAGCCAACTCGAATCGATCGACCGGCTTTGCAAGGTGAACCTGATATCCTTCCGATAGCGCACGAACACGATCCTCCGTTCTCGCGTATGCCGTTAACGCCAGAGCCGGTGTTTGCCCGCCTCGTTCTTGTGGCAACGCGCGAACTTTCTTGATTAGTCCGTACCCGTCCTCCACCGGCATTCCGATATCGGCGATCAGCACATCCGGCCGCCAGCTCTCGATAGACTCGAGTCCCTCACGCGCCGACGAAACGGCCACCACCTGCGCGCCGCACCGCTCAATCATCGCCCTCAAGAGGGTGCGTGCATCGATCTCGTCGTCGACGACCAGAATCCGCAAGCCCTCGAGTGACGAAACCTGACGGTCGCGTGGTTCGACGACAGCGACGGCTGGTTGCCTCGGTACCTCGTCAGCTTCGATTTCACTCGAAGCCATCGCCGGCAATCTGACCGTAAACTTCGCGCCTTGATCGCGGCCTGCACTCTCAGCCCATGCGGTTCCGCCATGCAACTCCACAAGATGCCGGACAATCGCGAGCCCTAACCCCAACCCGCCGTAGTTCCTCGTAGTCGAACCATCTGCCTGGCGAAAGCGATCGAAGACGTGCGGCAGGAAGTCTGAATTGATTCCAATGCCGGTATCACTCACGATTATTTCGACGTGCGAGTTGATGCGTTGCAGCGTGACTTGGACCACTCCGCCTTTGCTCGTGAACTTGACACCGTTGGACAACAAGTTCCAGACCACTTGCTGGAGTCGCTCACTGTCTCCGAAGACGGGACCAACGTGCGGTTCAAGCAACACTTGCAGCCGCACGCCTTTAGCTTCCGCAGTGGGACGGATGCTTTGAGCCGCTGCTTCGATAATCGACTGAACTTCGCAAGCGACAAATTCGAGACGCAGCTTGCCGGTGATGATCCGCGAAACCTCCAGCAGATCGTTGATCAACTGGCATTGAGAATTAGCGTTGCGAAAGATCGTTTTAAGCGCTTGTTGGCGCTTATCCGGATCGACGTCGTCGTGCAACAACAAGTCAGCCCAGCCCATGATCGCTGTTAAGGGCGTGCGTAGCTCATGCGAGAGCGTCGATAGAAACTCATCCTTGACGCGGTTCGCAGCTTCAGCTTCCAGACGTGCTTCTTTTTCTCGCTTCAGTGCCTGGCGTCGCTCAGTTGCGTCGTGGGCCATGCCTCGCACGATCGGCTTTTCGACACCCTCTGTGCGCAGTGTGTTGTAGTACTCCCAGAGTCTCGTTTCACCAGTCGCAGTGCGCACTTTCATGACACCACGGGCCGAGCCTTCGGTTTTCAACGTGCGCAGGTATTCGTCAAACTGCTCGCGATATTCGGGCAGGAGTCCGTCGCGAATGTTGATACCCACGAGCGAGTCCTGCGGGTAACCCAGCACACGCGCAGCCCACGGGTTGACCGAGAGCACACGCCCTTCCAGATCGTGCGTGCAGATCAGTTCGTGGCTATTGTCCACGAGATCGCGATAACGGTCCTCGCTGATGCGCAGCGCTCGCTCGGCCTTCTTTCGTTCGGTAACGTCTTCGACCAGGACAAACTCCGCAGCTCTACCGCCGAAGTTAAGACGGTTTGCAGTGACGTCGACAATAATGACGGTTCCGTCCTTCTTCTTGTGCCGCCATTCCCCTGCGTGATCAAGCTCCTGGCTTTCACCGGCGAGATACTTCTCGAGCAACTGCACGTCCTCGAGAGGCCGAATATCTTTGATAGTCATGTCGAGAAACTCTGCTCGCGAATAACCGTAATGGAGCACGGCAGCATCATTGACCGCGAGAAAGCGAAGTGTAGCCAGGTCGTAGACCCACATCGCCTGCGGGTTCGATTCAAACAGCAAGCGATACTGCGCCTCCGATTTGCGCAGCGCTTCTTCGATTCGCGTGGCCACTGTCACGTCCAGCACGAGCGAAAGAACAGAAACCAATTTGCCCGCTTCGTTATAGAGCGCAGAGTTGTACCACTCGCAATGAAGTATCGTGCCGAGCTTTGTGTAATTACGATTGCGCGAGATGCCGTGATGTTCCTGTCCCTGGTTCTGGCGCTGACCGACCTCGTTGACTGCCGCCAAGTCTTCTGGAACGACGAACTCCCAATCGCTAAAGCGCTTCCCGAGCACTTCTTCAGCTTTCCACCCGAAGAGCTTCTGTGCGGCAGGCGACCAGCGCAGCACCTTGAACTCATGGTCCCACTCGATGACCCCCAGTGGAGTGTTTTCAACATGGAAAGCCAGACGCTGGTGATCGTCGAGCACTGACGCTTCGGCGAGTTTGCGTTCAGTGACGTCGCGAACGATCGCAACTCCGCCTACTACTTTCCCGCTTTCGTCGTGTCGGGGCGAGTAGTAGCCGTCGAAGAAACCGTTGCGGCCTGATTGCGGTATGACGTAAGGACGGTTTTCAGCAACGACGCTTCTGCCCGCAAGAGCCTCGACGTAGTAACTGTCTTCGCCAGTCTCCGTCAGACAGGGAAATAAATCGAAAGCGCATTTCCCCAGCACCTCTTCGCGCTTCACGCCGGAGATGCGCTCCATCGCGCGGTTCCAGGTCGTGTAGCGGAACTCGCGGTCGAAGGCGATGATGCCGTCGACGTTGGCCTCGAGCAGGCACTTGAGAAAGAGATCCTGTTCTTCTTGTTTACTGGTCATGTTTACTGGTCATGAGGTGACCGGATCATAAACTACAAAGACGCCCGGACACAAAAAATTTGAGCCATAGATGACACGGATAAAAAAATCGGATTTTAAGATCCGTGTTATCCGTGGTTAAAGAGGAGTTATTTGCTGCTTTCGCGCCCTTTGTGATTTCATCTCCGTTCCATGCACTTCCAGCAGGCGCCTCCAACTTTAGGAAATCAATACAACGACGATCGCGTTCTGCGTTCGTATCTCGCACGCGTGCTTCCGGCAGACATGTTGCGCGAGGTCGAGGAATCCTTGACGGAAATGGGTCGACTGGCAGGCGCTGATCTGTACGAATTGCAACTGGCTGATAGGTTGAACGAGCCGGCATTAACACAATGGGACGCGTGGGGAAATCGCATCGATAAGATCGAGTTGACTGCTCTGTGGCGTTTGGCTGAGCGTATCGCTGCCGAGCACGGCGTGGTTGCGACCGCTTACGAGCAGAAGCATGGAAGTCTCTCCCGAGTGCATCAGTGTGCGCTCGCATATCTCTTCACGCCTTCAACCGACATCTACAGTTGCCCGCTCGCGATGACGGACGGAGCCGCACAGACGCTTCTTACTTCAAAGAATCAGATGCTCATCGATCGCGCGGTGCCTCACTTGATCACGCGTGACCCAAACGAATTTTGGACTGCCGGTCAGTGGATGACTGAACTCACTGGCGGTTCCGATGTTGGTCTTTCAGAGACAATCGCGAAAGAAGACGCAGGCAGTTTCCGTCTCTACGGGCGGAAGTGGTTCACCTCCGCGGTGACTTCTCAGATAGCGCTGACGCTGGCTCGTCCTGAAGGCAATCCTCCGGGCGGACGCGGACTTGCGCTTTTCTACCTTGAAACGAGAGACGAGCACGGCCGTCCGCGCAACATCGAAATCAACCGGCTTAAAGACAAGCTGGGCACGCGAAAAGTTCCGACAGCCGAGTTGACGCTGGCGGGAACATCGGCGCAATTGGTGAAGGGAACTACAGACGGTGTCCGAAACATCGCGCCACTGCTGAACA
>JBKPJS010000649.1:0-4466 GCA_046730815.1 Acidobacteriota bacterium | reverse complement strand
TGCTATAACTGTGAAGACTAAGGTCGTCAAGCGTGTAGCCAAAGGCACGATCGTCGCGGAAGGTTGTTCGACGTCGATGTTCTCGGCGCGTCGTTGGTGGGATTGAAACCAAGACGCAAGCAACTCTTTTTTTCATACATGTAATCCTGCCTAATCTGCGCGAACGCGAGATGGCGATTTGCGAAGTCGCTTACCTGCTCGGCTTCTCCGAGTCGAGTTCCTTTCACCGTGCCTTCAAACGCTGGACCGGCGTCACGCCGAAAGAGTTCAGAAAGAACTAGCAGGCTACTTTGAGCAACCTCACTGCATCATAGGCTCCGTCACTCGGATTTTCTCGCGCGGTCTCCCCCGCAATCTGAGCAGCTTTACAAAAGAGATCATCTCGATCTCGCTTCGAACCAAAGTGCGGGTTGATTTTTTGCGGCGACATCGCCGCACCGTCTCGAAGTGCGCTCTCTGACAGAGCACACGATCTGCAAAAGGAGAATTCCAATGGACCGCCTGCGTTTCTCTGCCTTGATTCTGTTCGTGTGTCTTAGTGCAGTTTCCAGTTCAGCTCAAACTGCAGCTGATGGTTGGGTAGTGCTTCCCGTAAGCGAATACACGGCGCTGAAGCGCGCGGCTTCTCCGCTCGAGCCGGAACCTATTGCGCCTCCCGTCGAAGCGACACTCAGTCGCATTGATTACGATCTAAAAGTTGATGGCGATCTCGCCAGCGGCGAGGCGCGCCTCACGGTTGACGTCATCAAGAATGGTTGGGTGCGCATCGCAATGCCCGACGGCTTGATGGTCCGTGATGCGCAACTCGACGGGCGTCCAGTCAACCTCGTGATGAACACGACGGAGAAAGGTCCCGGTCGCGCCGATCTGCTCTTATCGAAAACTGGTCGTTCGGTGTTGACGTTGAAGATTGTCGCTCCGGTGATGACTGTAGCCGGGACAGACATCCTGCATCTTCCGGTAAGCAATTCCGCGGTCTCGCACGCAGTTGTCGAGTTATCGCGACAAGGTATCGACGTGCGAATTACCGGCGGCTTGCTGCTCGAACATGCAGAGATGGCGACTGGCAGTCGTTGGGTGGCGAATGGCCGAGGCGGTGAGCCACTCACCTTTGCCTGGCGGCGAAAAGTTGACGACGTGCGCGCCAGCCAACCGCTCCGGCTGCGTGGTTCGATCACGCAGTTGGTCGGATTAGGAGAGGATGCAACACAGGTCAACGCCGAAGTTCAGGTTGAAGTGGTGCAGGGCTTGGCCAACGACGTCCGCGTACAACTTCCGGAACAGTTAACCGTCAACCAGGTGTCTGGCGCGATGGTCGCTGACTGGGACGTTGCCAACAACGAGCTGAAGGTCTCGTTCATCGAGCCTGTGCAGGACACCGCGCGATTTACATTGACGGGCGAGTTGCGCATGCCGCGCTCCGGAAAGTTGGACATTCCGCTCATTCGCCTTCCCGCCGCGGAACGAGAAACGGGAGGCGTGGGCGTCGAGGTGCTCGGCGCCGGTGAAATAAAAGAGCGCCAACCGAACGGCTTGGAAGATGCAGAGGCCGGCGAGTTGGGCCAACTTATCTCCAGCCGCCAATCACCTTCGCTGATCGCGTTTCGGCTGCAACCCGCGGACGGCAAGTCGGTCAGAACGCTTTCACTCAACGTTGCTCGCTACACGCCGCAGGCAGTGCTCACTGCCAACATTGAAGAAGCAGAGTACAACACGCTGATCGCGGCCGATGGAAAGATGCTGGTCCAGTCGCGATTTGCAGTACGAAATAATCAACGAAATTTTTTGAAACTCACCCTGCCGTCTACCGCCGTGCTCTGGAGCGCATCGGTAGCCGGTCGTCCCATCAGACCGGGACGCGCGCCGGATGGTTCACTCTTGCTCCCACTCGAAAAAACGCGATCGGGCGAAGAGGCGCCGGCTTTCATCGTCGAAGTTTCTTATCTCGATCGCACCGCGTCGTGGACCGACAAAGGACATGCGCGAGTGTCGCTCGTCACAGTCGATCTGCCGATCTCGAAATCGCATCTGTTGTTACACCACCCGCCTCTATTTCGTTTGACGCCGGTCCCCGGAAGCTTTCGCCTCGGCACTTACACCCCGCCGGAATCCCCCGCACTCCGTTCTGAGCCGTCTCCATCCGCAACCGAACAACAGCAGGCTGAAGGTGAAATCCCTTTGGAGCAGGCGGAGACGAAACAACTCGTCGCGAAGCTTCGCGACACTAAGCGCGGCGCGCGGCCCTCACGGAATCTTCCGCTGCGCGTCGCGTTTCCACACTTCGGTCCCTCGATCTTTTTGATCTCTGAGTTGACCGGCGAGAACCAAACCCCGGCAGTAGAGTTTGACTTTCAACGTAATAGAAAGAGAGGCGACCAATGAAATCAATAATCCTGATTCTATTGATGACAATTGTGGCGGTGGGCCAACGCAGGAACACAACTCTCGACGTAGCGTTACCGGCTCCGGGCACGGCGGGCACTGTGACGCTTTCGCTCAGTGAGTATAACCGTCTTGTCGAACTCTCCTCCCGCAAGGCGAAGATGCCGGATGCAGCGCCTCTTCCTCTTGTCCTGTCGCGGGCCGTCTTCAAGCTTCGGGTTGAAAATCAAACGCTCGTCGGCTCTGTAGATATCGACGGAGCGTTGCTTGAGAAAGGAGCGGTCAAGACTCCGCTGACCACAGGGCTAACGATTCTGGAGGCAAGGCAGGCGAGCAACCCGTTACCTCTTTTGCAGGAGGGTCCGCATCACGCTGCCATACTGAATGGACCAGGTCCGTTTGCAGTTTCTCTCGGCGTTGCATCTCCTTTGACGATCGAAGCAGGGCGTGCTTCGTTTACGTTGCCTGTCCCACTCGCGAGCAGCTCGATCCTGAGTTTGGACTTGCCGGGAAATCATGCGAACGTCCGCATCGAGCCGGGTCTTATAACAAGCCGGTCAACTTCAAACGGCCACACGGTGATCGAAGCCGCGCTCGAGCCGGGTAAACCTGCGCGCGTTTGGTGGACCACCAGAGAAATCGCCGCGCCTGTTGCACAACGCGAGGTGCGCTTCCTTTCCGATATCAAGTCAGTGATCTCTGTCGGCGATTCGCAATTGCGGCTCACTGCGCTTTGCGATCTGAACGTAATTCAGGGCGAGGCCGAGGAGTTCAAATTGCCTCTGCCGGCAGGATTTGAATTGACGACCGCATCGGGCAGCACGCTCGAATCGAGCGACGTGTCTGGAGGTGTTTTGACTCTGAGGGTCCACGACCCTGCGCGGCGCAATCATCAATTTCTAATCGCCATCGAACGCACTAATCGTGAGACGAAGGTAGAGGCGCCGATGCTTGCCTTTGGCGCGCAACGTGAAACGGGTGAGTTGCTGGTCGAGGGAGTCGGCGCAATGGAGCTGACTGCAACCGAATCCGGCGGACTACGACGCATGGACGTGCGCGAAGCCGGAGCGATCACGAGGTCGCTTTCTCATTTTCCGCTGCAAGCAGCGTTTCGCTATAACCGGCGCGCCGTCGATGCACCTAAGTTGCAGCTTGAGTGGAGGCAGTTTCAGGATGCGGACGTACTCTCGGCAATCGCCGAGCGCGCGACTGTTACGACTCTTACAAACGTTGAAGGGCGATCGCTGACCGAAGTATCGCTGCGCGTGCGTAATCACGCTCAGCCTTACATGAAGGTTGAATTACCTGCTGGTGCGCAACTTCTATCAGCAGAGGTCGAGGGCGAACGAGTGAAGCCGGTGCTCCATACAGACGGCAGTCGCGTTCCACTTCTTCGCACCGGGCTTGATTCATCAAAGGCTTACACGGTGTCGTTCGTTTATCTGAGTTCGGGATCGCGCTTTGCCAAAAATGGTACTTACGATATGAGTCTTCCGCGCTTAGATCTCCCAGTCAACTTGTTGACGTGGGAAGTGTCGCTGCCCGAGAGGCTCGAAGTGAAACAATTTGGTGGCAACGCGCTCGCGGCTGAACTGTTTCCAGCGGCGGCGCAGAACGTCTTGATGGATGGGATTGATGCCGAAGAGGTCGACTCGAATATCTGGACGACAAGTGATCTGAGCACGCTGCAGCCCGGACAAGTCGGCGGCATCATCGTCGATCCGCTGGGAGCAGTGGTTCCAGGCGCTGAAGTTACTGTAAGCAACACGCAGACGGGAGCGAGTTTGACTACCAGGTCAGATGGCGAAGGCCATTGGGTGGTTTCTGGCATGGAGCCTGGAGCAGTAAAGGTGAATATTTTCTCGCCGGGCTTTAAAACCATGCAATATGATCTCCAGTTGCAAGCATCGCGTCCGTCTCGAACAGGAACGACGCTTCAAGTGGCGAGTGTCAGCGCGGTCGTGACCGTCACAGACGGCAGTGGGACTCTGAATTCTGAAAGCAGCAGAATCGAACGCACAATAACGCAAAAACAAGTAGCCCAGTTGAACATGCCGTCACAGAACGTGTTCAACCTGCAACGT
>JBKPJS010000648.1:0-4031 GCA_046730815.1 Acidobacteriota bacterium | reverse complement strand
CGGCAAGACCTACCATCCAGTGTTGCCGCCGGCCCAGGCCGCGCAGGTCTTCCAACTCCACGCCGATTAAACCCAGCCACAGATAACGCGGATCTGTGAAATCCGATTTACAGATCCGCGTCATCCGCGGCCTTGACACTTTCCCTCACATTTTGGCTGAATGCTCACGGTCTTTCCCTAAGCTCCGCATTACGAATAAGGAAACCAACTTATGAGCACATCGCAAGATGCGGCTACTTCGGTTTACGACCGTAGGTTCTTTGGCCATCCCGCCGGCCTCTCCACGCTCTTCTTCACCGAGATGTGGGAACGCTTCTCATACTACGGCATGCGCGCCATCCTGCTGCTCTACATGACCAAGACGTTTGCAGAAGGCGGGCTGGGCTTTGACGAGAAATACGCCGGCATTATCTACGCGACGTATGTTTCGTCCGTTTGGTATTTGCCCCTCGTCGGCGGTTGGCTCGCCGATCGAATATTCGGCGCACGCCGGGCGGTTCTGATAGGCGCCATCATAATCGCCTGCGGCCATTACTCAATGGCCATAAATTCGCACGTTACTTTCTACGCCGGTCTCATTCTGATTGCCTGTGGGACTGGACTGTTGAAGCCGAATATTAGTGCGATGGTGGGCCAGTTGTATTCCGAGAGTGATAAGCGACGCGATGCAGGTTTTTCGATCTTTTACATGGGAATCAACCTGGGCGCATTTCTATCGCCCATCGTCGTTGGCTTTCTGGCCCAGTCACAGTGGTCCCGAAATTTTATTTCCTCTCTCGGCATGGATCCCAACTCAGCCTGGCACTGGGGATTCGCTGCGGCGGGCGTAGGAATGACGCTTGGTATCGTTCAATACCTACTCGGGCGAAGGAAGCTGGCGGGGGTTGGAAACAAGCCCGATATATCGAGACTGCCGGCGGAGTCAGAGGCGACCAGTGGGATCGATTATGTAACATTGGGTCTCGCGATAGTTGGCGGAGTTATTGGAGCCGGTTTGGGACTCTACTTCGGCGAGGCCGGCGTTTTGTCAGCACTGTTTCCCTGCGTCGTCGGCTTCTTTGCCGGCTATCTGTTGGGGACCACTCGGTTATTGAATGGTGATGAACTCAAAAGAGTGCTGGTAATCTTTATTCTGTTTCTTTTTTCGATACTGTTCTGGATGACGTATGAACAAGCCGGCTCGAGCTTAACTCTCTTCGCTGATCGGTTGACCCAAACCACTTTTTTAGGCTGGCCATATCCGTCGAGTTGGTTCCAATCGGTTCCGGCGATTTTCGTGATCATCTTCGCGCCAATCATCGGCGCCGTCTGGCAAAAACTAGGAGAGCGCCAACCCTCCAGCCCGGGTAAATTTACGATCGGGCTATTCTTTGCCGGCATTGCTTTCGTCGTCATCGCATTTGCCGCTACCTTGGCCGCAACCGGACGGGTCAGTCCCATGTGGCTGGTGGTGGTCTATTTTCTGCAAACGATCGGTGAGCTTTGTTTGAGTCCGGTTGGCCTCAGCACGGTAACTAAACTTTCGCCCGCGCGAATGGTTGGACTCATGTTGGGAGTGTGGTTCCTTTCGATTTCCATCGGTAGCTTTATCGCAGGTCTAACCACGAGATTATTCGAGGGAAACGACACAAGCGTATTGACGCGAGGCTTCGGAATCTTCGCGGGCGTTACTTTGGTTGCCGCCGTTATCCTGGCTCTCCTGACACCGCTCATCAAGAGAATGACCCCCAGAGCACAATGAAGAATATGACTCCTCTCAAAGTCCTTTTGCTTGCAACTGTTTTCCTGTTACTCGTCGCGCCTGCTTTAACAGCACAGAAGAAACTACTCACCATTGATGACATCTTCGATCCGGTTAAAAAAGTTAATTTCAACGGCTCTCCGCCAACGATTCGCTGGCTTAAAGACGGCCATCACTATTTGATTACAAATGAGGCTTCGCGGCGTGAGCTATCGCGATTGCAAAAAGTGGAGGCCGCAACCGGTGAAGCAGTGGCGTTCTTCGATGCTGCAAAAATGCAAGCTGCGTTTGCGGCGTTGCCGGGTGTTAGCGCGGAGGATGCGCGAGAATTGACCAGTCGCGATAACTACAATCTCAATCCCGCTGAAACTGCTGTTCTGATTAATTGGTCCAACGATCTCTTTTATTACGAGCTTGGCAGCGACCGTGCAATCCGGCTCACCAGTAACCCTGAAGAAGAAGTTAGCGAAGAGTTTAGTCCTGACGGGCGCATGATCAGCTTCGTCCGTGAGAACAATTTGTACGTTGAAGATCTCGGCATGCAGCGGCGCGAGCGCGCGCTTACTCGCGACGGCAGCGCGAAGATTCTCAATGGTCGTTTGGATTGGGTCTACCAGGAAGAACTCTATGGCCGCGGTAACTTTGGCGCCCACTGGTGGAGTCCCGATTCAACCAGCATTGCGTTCCTGCGATTTGACGAAACTCCCGTTCCGGAGTTCGCCGTAGTCGATCACATTCCTTATCACCAGAACGTCGAGATCACACCTTATCCGAAAGCCGGCGATCCGAATCCGCTCGTTACGTTAGGCGTGGTCAACGCCGCGGGCGGTGACATTCGCTGGGTCGACACGTTCAAGTATCAACCTTCTGACCTGCTGATCTCGCGCGTCTCCTGGACTCCCGATAGCAAGAAAGTGGTCTATCAGGCACAAAACCGCGAACAGACGTTTCTTGACGTGAACTTCGCCGATGCGCGTGATGGGAAATCCGCCAACATCATTCACGAGACTTCAAAAGCGTGGGTCGCCGTTAACGAGAATCCGATCTGGTTGAAAGACGGTTCGTTCCTCTGGGCCAGCGAGCGCAACGGCTGGGAGCACCTCTATCATTATTCGGCGGACGGAAAACTTTTGCGGCAGGTGACTGACGGTAAATGGGAGATAGCTACGATTCAAGGTGTTGACGAGAAGAATGATTTCGTCTACTTCACCGCTACTGAACACAGCGCCATCGCACCGAATGCTTATCGCATCAAGCTCGACGGGTCCGGTCTAACTCGTCTAACAATGACCGAGGGCTCGCATAAAGTCGATCTGAGTCCGGCCAGGAATTACTTCATCGACGTTTGGAGCGATCTCAACACACCGTCGCAAGTTCGACTCTACGATGCGGCGGGCAAACTCGTGCGTGTGATCGCTGAAAACAAAGTGGATGCGCTGAAGCAGTACAAGCTCGGCACCGCGGAGTTGCTACAGGTCAAGACGCGCGATGGATTCGTCATGGAAGCGATGATGATCAAACCGCCCGACTTCGACGCGCGGAAGAAGTATCCGGTAATGACTTTCACCTACAGTGGACCACACGCGCCTCAAGTGAAAAACAGTTGGGGCTCGGCCACGTACATGTGGCATCAACTGTTGGCCCAGAAGGGTTACATCATCTGGGTTTGTGATAATCGCACGGCGAGCGGGAAAGGACTCGAGTCGACGTGGCCTGTGTACAAGAATTTCGGCGAACTGGAGCTGCGCGATCTGGAAGATGGTTTGACGTGGCTAAAGAGCCAGCCTTATGTCGACGGATCTCGCATCGGCATGTGGGGCTGGAGCTACGGTGGTTTTATGACGAGCTATGCGTTGACACACAGCAAGTCGTTCAAGATGGGCATCGCGGGCGGCACTGTTTCTGATTGGCGTGATTACGACTCGATCTACACCGAGCGTTACATGCAGACGCCGCAGAACAATCCGGAAGGTTACGAAAAGAGTGCTCCGAGGAAGGCGGCGAAGGACCTGCATGGGAAGTTGTTATTGATCCACGGCGCGATCGACGACAACGTGCACATGCAGAACACGATGCAGTTCGTCTATGAATTGCAGAAGGCTGAAAAGCAGTTCGAATTGATGCTCTATCCAAAATCCCGCCACGGCGTCGCCGATCCGCTTTTGGTGAAGCACATGCGGCAGATGATGACGGACTTTATTCTGGAAAACCTGTAGACAGGATTTACAAGATTTACAGGATTGCTGGCACGGGCTTTGCGGTTGTTTGGCGAAGGAGGTCCCCCAATGGC
>JBKPJS010000647.1:0-7602 GCA_046730815.1 Acidobacteriota bacterium | reverse complement strand
GCGGTAAGAGCGCACCGGCGCGTGTGGTGACATGCGCGGCCAGGCAAACTCCTCGCGGTGCAAGACCAAATAGGGAGGCGTCAAAAGGGCTGCCCGCCCGAAGCGGATTTCGATCCGCTACGACCTCCGGGTAGGTCGCTCGAGCCAACCGGCAACGGTTGGACTAGATGAATGATCGCCGCTTCGATTAATCGAAGTACAGAATTCGGCTTATAGACCTGTTCCGCATTTGCAGGGTTAAATTTTTTTGGACGGCAGAAGAGAGGCGACGATAGATGGCTAATCGCAAAGGCGTTTTCATAGGCGCATACGTTCCGAACCACCTCAAGGAATCCTTACGTCGCCGCGCGGCCGCCGAACACCGGACGCTCTCGCAGGAGATCACGCGGATCCTTGAAGAGGCGGTGCATGGTCGCGGGCTGCCGCCAGGAAGTCTCGATCGTCGCACAAGGGAATCACAACCGCGACGCCGTGCAAGCGATCCGATGCCTCGACGCCGAGCTAATGATGAACCCTATGGATCCGGCGGTAACAGGGCAGGTGACGAACGTTAGACGTGTCAAAGTACCTGATCATCGCCGGTCTTCTTAGCATCATCTTCGTTCTCGTCTATTCACGCGTTCGCCCTTACCTCCAACTCATCCAGAAAGTTGTTAACTCTCTTAACGTCGCCACGAACATCAACGCGTCGACGGCTACCCGGCAGAAGTCGCCTTCGAAAAACAAGTTGGTTCGTTGTGAGAGTTGTGGGACGTGGGTTCCGGCTGAACGCGCATTGAACCTCAACTCAGGCCTCGCAATGTTCTGCTCGCCTGAATGCATGGCGAAAAAACCAGCATCGAACGAACGCAAGATCGCTGGTTAGGCGCCAGCCTCACGAATCCCTCTGTCCGTGTCCGTAGTCCACAGCACGATCAATCCCACGACGAAGAAGAAGATCAGCGAGAGAAGTGCCGCGCGGTAAGAACCTGTGCGCGCGATGACGATACTGAACAACAGCGGACCCATCCAGGAAGTCCCACGTTCTGAGACTTCATAAAGACCAAAGAATGCCGCTTCTTTTCCTGCCGGGATCATTTTCGAGAAGAGCGATCTGGACAGCGCTTGCGAGCCGCCCAGCACGATCGCGATAGCCGCAGCGAGGACCCATGCTTCCGGCACGGTATCCAAAAAACGATTGGCGTAGATCACTATCGCCGACCAGATTACGAGGGAAACGATGATTGCATTTTTGGTCTTGATCAAGTAAGCAAGACGTTCGAACAGGAGTGCGCCCGGGACTGCTACGAATTGGACCATCACAAAAATCTCGAGCAGGAACACGGGATTGCCACCCGGGAATAGTTCCTGTTCGAGAAACGCGCTCGCGGCGAAGACCACGGTTTGGATTCCGTCGTTGTAGATCAGGTAGCCGAGCAAGTAGCGCGCTGTCAAAGGCAGGCGCCGCAATTCCTTGAAGCTGGAAATGATTTCGGAGAAGCCGGCGGAAATGTAACTTCTTCCGGGCGGAAGCTGCTTTTTGGTAGGCCGCGACTTTAGCAGATAAAACGTGATGAGCGCGAATCCGCCCCACCAGAGTCCCGCCGATAGGAACGACAGACGCACCGCCAAACCCGACGAGATGCCCAATTGTTCAGCTCGCAGCACGAGTAGAAGATTGAAGACGAGCAGAATCGCGCCGCCAAGATAGCCGTAGGCGTAGCCACGGCTCGAGACTTTGTCAGCCTGGTCTTCGGTCGTGATCTCCGGGAGAAAGGCGTTGTAAAAAACTAACGATGCGCCGAAACATACGTTTGCGATGATGAACAAAAGGCCGCCGGCGAGATAAAGATTGTCTTTGAGGAAAAACAACAGGCAGTTGGCGGTGACTCCGATATAGCAGAACAGGGCCATCAGTCGCTTTTTGAGATCGGAGTAGTCTCCCAACGCGCCGAGGATTGGCAGTAGAAACACCTGGGCGCCCACGGAAATTGAGACACACAAAGTAGGCAGCGACTTGGCAGTGACAGCGCCCAGTGGACCAAGGTCGAGAACGACTCCGTTCTCGCCGACCGCGGCCTGGGCCAGCCGCGTGAGGTAAGGACTGAAGAGTGCGCCGACGACGGTGGTGTAAAAAGCGGAGTTGGCCCAATCGTACATCTTCCAGCCAAAGATCTCGCGCTTATCGTTTTTGTCAGCCAAAGTGATTTTCCGTCTTGCAAGCCATCCACAGATTACACAGAATCGGTGTAATCTGTGGATGGCTCGCACAATGTGGCGACGATGGCAGGTGTAATGTCGGCTAGGGTTTGGATCCGAGCTGCGACTTGTTCACGTTGAGCGCCCCAGATGATCGTGGGCACTGCGTGCAGCGTGTGATTACGTAACGACAGATCTTCGATATTGCCGTGATCGCTGGTGAGTATAACTGTAGTGCGTTCCAGATCAAGCCTCACGAGCAACTCGCGGATGAAACGCGCGAGACTGGTCAACACCTTTTTCGCCTTCTCCATGTCCTGTTCATGGCCCACCTTGTCAGTGATGAAGTACTCATAAAGCGTAAACCGGTTTTCGTGTGTGATTCGTGCGAGCACGTCTGCTGCCTCTGCCTCAGTTCGTTCTAAAACGTCAATACCCCTTTCGATCAGGACGCGATTAGTGAAGTCCATGAAGACGGCGGCGCCGCTTTTCAGATCGGCGACGTTCCTGAAAGACATTCCAGCAGCCTCGACTGCGGCTGTCGTTGCTGAGACCCACCGCGGACGTTCCGTGAAGAAGCCATCCGTGTAGGCGTTGGCAAATGTGACTGGTGCAACACCTGCGGCGCGGAGTTGTCGAAAAACTGAGTGAACGTTGATGATCTCGAGTAGAGCTTTGTTGGGAAATCCTTGCTTGTGATAGCCGAGCTGTGCGGGTGCGTTCACACCAGTCAGAATCGTGGTCTGACCCGAAGCGCTTTGCGGGCGACCCTCGACGCCGAGGCAGGCGTCAGTAGGTACGACGATCCCATCCAAGAAACGTGCGGGTGGTTCATTCTGGAAAACAGCCAACGGCGCCGCGTCGTTAAGGTTGTCCAGCGGATTGAATGGACCTCGCGGGCCAATTCCCAGGCCGTCGATGAAGAACAGCAGGACCGAAGCGTCAGTCGTCGTCATGCAGCAGACCACGCTCGCGATAAAGATTGAGTTTATTGTGAAGTGTCTTGAGGCTGATACCCAACAACTCGGCAGCACGCGTTTTGTTGTTCTTCGTCTTCTGCAGAGTACGCATGATCATCTGGCGCTCGACCTCTTCGAGTGGCGTACCGACGGGTAAGGTGAGCGTGTCTTCGTTGCGCAGCCGTTCGCGTTGTTCGATCGGGTAGGGCGCGAAATGGTGACGTTCAATCTGTTCGCCCGAACAGATGATCACCGCTCGCTCGATGACATTGCGGAGCTCGCGGACGTTTCCGGGCCAGGAATGAAATTGCAGTGCATTCAGAGCAGCAGGACTCATAAAACGCGCAGGCCGGCCGTGTTTTTCCGCCAGTTGAGTGACCAGGTGTTGGGCGAGCAGCGGCAGGTCTTCCTTCCGTTCGCCGAGTGAAGGCAGGTGAATGCCAAACACGTTGAGACGATAGAGCAGATCAGTGCGCAGCTTCCCTTCGGAAACGGCCTGCTGCGGATGACGATTAGTTGCCGCAAGCAGTCGCACGTCCACTTCAATCTCCTTGCGACTGCCGAGACGGCGCACGGCCCGTTCTTCGATCACGCGCAAGAGTTTTGCCTGGAGCAGCGGCGGCATCTCGCCGATTTCGTCGAGCAGCAGCGTGCCGCTGTCCGCGAGCTCAAAGCAGCCCTGGCGTCGCGACGCAGCACCGGTGAACGCGCCCTTTTCGTGTCCGAAGAGCTCAGATTCCATCAACGACTCAGGAATTGCGGAGCAGTTGATCGCTACAAACGGTTTGTCATGACGCGGGCTCATCTTGTGAATTGTGCGCGCGACGAGTTCTTTGCCTGTACCTGATTCGCCGGTGATCAAAACCGAAGCTGACGACGGTGCCACCTGTTCGATGAGCGTGTAGACCTTTCGTATTGAATCCGAGTTTCCTACGAGTTCACCGTAGATGCCACGATCTTGAAGTTGTCGTTTGAGAAGGTCGTTTTCTCGTTTGGCTATCTCGAGCTCGGTAGGGGTAGACATCCGTCTCAGTGTAGCACAGCCGCAGATTACGCAGATTAACGCAGATCAGCGATCATCTGCGTAAATCTGCGGCTACGCTTCGTAATAAAGCGCGATCGCGTGAGCCAAATCCTTCACGGTCTGTTGTGCGGGTTGGATATCGACCCGCAGCCCGTATTCGACCGCAGCCGCGGCGGTAACTGGACCAATGCACGCGATCGCGACACCCGGGAGGGTCTTTCCGAGGTCGTGTGTGTCGAAGAGTTTGGCGAGGTTCTTGACCGTCGAGGGACTCGTGAAGGCGATGCAATCACCGCTACCTGCGAGCATTGCGCCTAGCCGCCCGCGATCAAAGTTCTCAGGCAGCACAGTCTGGTAAGTAGTAACAACATCCACACGCGCGCCAGCCTTTTCCAAAGCGTTCGGTAAGTAATCGCGTCCGATTGCCGCGCGCGGCAATAGCACGTTGAGTCCGTGAAGACGTTCCTCACCGCCGACAAACTCACTGAACGCCGCGAACACACCTTCCGCGGTCGATTGTGCGGGAACGATATCGACGTGAACGTGTGCCTCGTGCAATTTCTCTGCGGTTCGTTGGCCGATAGCGCAGACCTTGATCTCGTCCAAATCTGCGACGCTCAATCCGCGATTGGTCAGGCGTTGAAGGAAGAACTTAACGCCATTTGTGCTGGTAAAGATCAACCAATCGTAACCATACAAATGGTCCAGCGCTTCGTCTAAGCGCTCATAGCTGTCAGGCTCGCGAATCTCAATCGTGGGACAGACGATTACCTTCGCGCCGTAGCCTTCGAGCAGCGTGTTCAACTCCGCAGCCTGCGAGGCCGCGCGAGTCACCACCACAGTGATTCCTTTTAATGGCTGATCAGACTTTGTACGAAGAGTCATTTTACAAGATTGCAGGATTAAACAGGATTTACATGTCAATCCTGATAATCATGTAAATCCTGTAAAAAGCACTTACAATGTTGCGCCGCGTTCGACTAACTTTGCAGCCAATGCCGAGCCGATCTCTTCCGATTGGTTGACTGGTCCAGATAAACGATCGCGCCAAATCTTCGATCCGTCTGGTTTGGCAATGAGGCCATCGAGAGCGATCAAATCCTCATTGATCGTCGCATGCGCTGCGATTGGAAGCTGGCAGCCACCACCTAAGCCGCGCAGGAATGCCCGCTCTGCCAAACATGCAAGCCGCGTTTCCGGATGGTCCAGTTTTGATGTGGTCCCGAGAGCAAACTGATCGTCGCTCCGCGTCTCGATTGCTATAGCGCCCTGGCCCACGGCGGGCAACATCTCGTCGATTGTGATCCGCGCGCTGATGCGGTTTTGTAAACCAAGCCGCACCAAGCCCGCAGACGCAAGAATTACTGCATCGTACTGCCCTTCATCCAGCTTTCGGATTCGGGTATCAACGTTGCCACGCAGGTCTTTAACTACCGCATCGCCGCGCAGAGCCTTGAGTTGCGCCAGTCGTCGCTGGCTGGACGTCCCAACCACAGCGCCATGCGGCAGATTCAACAGTGAGCCTCGTTCGATCTGACCATCCGAACGTAACACCAACGCGTCGCGCGCGTCTTCGCGTTCGCAGATCGCGCTGATGGTTAGACCCTCGGGCAGGCTCGTCGGCAAGTCCTTCAGCGAATGCACTGCGATATCAATGCGCTCGTCTAAAAGCGCGTCTTCCAACTCTTTCGTAAACACGCCCTGGCCGCCAATGATCGACAAAGGATCGTTCTTCACATCGCCCGTAGTTTTGATTATTTCGACCCGGACATCGATCTGAGGATTCAGACGCAACAAGCGTTCTCGCGCTTGTTCAGCTTGCCATAATGCGAGTTTGGAACCACGCGAACCGATAACCAGAGGCGGAGGCATTCGTCTCACTCCTCGAGACCATAGGGATCTGGCGAAGCCTGTGCAGCGTCAGGCTCCCCCGTCTCGTAAAAGCGACGCATTTGGTTGAGGATTGGATGTGAGATCTTGTTGACGGTGGAGATTAGCAGCGACTCGATTGCCGCCTCCTGATCTTTTGTCAGTGGACCAAGCCGTTTGCGCTGGCGCGCCATCTCAGCGCGAGCAACATCCTGGAGCTTCTCTCGCAGCGCGCCAATAGTGGGCCCAACGTCCATTAAACGAAGCGTCTGCTGAAACTGCATCACCTCCGACTGCACGATAAGTTCCGCCCGCTCAGCTTCACGTTCGCGTTCGCGAATATTCGAAGAGATGACAGACTCCAGGTCGTCGATGTCGAAAAGAAAGACGTTCGGAACGTGGCCGACTTTCGGGTCGATGTTTCGAGGGACACTGATATCGATCAAGCACGTCGGACGATTGCGCCGCCGTTCGAGTGCTTTGCGCGTTTGTTCTTCGGTCAGCACATACGTGGGCGCGCCTGTCGAGCAGATAACCACGTCAGCCTCGGCGAGAAACTGATCCAGTTGATCAAGCGGAATACTCGTGGCGCCAAACTCGTCTGCTATCTTTCGTGCCGACTCCTCTGTCCGATTCGCAACGATTACGCGCGAGACTCCCGCGTTCACCAGGTGACGCGCAGAGAGTTCCGCCATCTCTCCAGCGCCAATCAGCATGACGGCGCAGCCCTTGAGCGAGTCGAAGATCTTCTTTCCGAGCTCGACTGCCATGTAACTGATGGAAACTGCGTTTGCCGCGATTCCAGTCTCCGTTCTGACTCGCTTGGCCACACGAAACGTGTGATGGACCAAACGGTTGAGAACTCGACCCGCCGTTCCTGCTTCGACCGCCAATGAATACGCCCGACGCACTTGGCCCAGCACCTGGGGCTCGCCGACCACCATTGAATCGAGCGAAGAGGCTACGCGAAACAGGTGGCGCACCGCCTCTTCATCGGTGTGGCGATAGAGATGTTTATCAAGAAAGCCAGTGGGCAGACGGCCCGAGGTGTCGAGGAATTGTGTTAACCGTCCCACTCCAAACTCAATCTGGTCGCTCGCCGTCGCGCTCAGAATCTCCACACGATTGCACGTTGAGACGATCAGTCCTTCACGCACGACATCGCCATCGACGAGGTGGCGCAGGCCACTGGCACACGCCTCGTCGTTGAAAGCGAGTCGTTCGCGGATCTCCACCGGAGCTGTCTTGTGATTGACTCCGACGAGAAGAATGGACATCTGGTTAACCAAAAACGTGATAGCCCGGGAGAAGTCGGGCGCCGAAAAATGTACAAAGCACCAGTGCAAATCCGAGTACGCCCAGCCATGCCGCTCGGCGACCGCGCCAATTTGCGGTCGAACGATAAATAGTTAGAACAAAGTAGAGCAGCCAGGTGAGCACCGCAAAGATCTCCTTTGGATCGTTGTGCCAAATTCGACCGGAGCGTGTTGACGACCAGATCATGCCGGTCACGATGCCGAGGGTAAGCAGGGTCAGTCCCACTGCGCCCGCAGTTGTTGCCAACTCATTGAC
>JBKPJS010000646.1:0-2088 GCA_046730815.1 Acidobacteriota bacterium | reverse complement strand
GCTTCCTCGTTCGAGCTCAAGTTGGGCGCAAATCCACCCTCGTCGCCAACGCTGGTCGCGTAGCCTTTGCCTTTCAGAACTGACTTGAGTTGATGAAAAACTTCCGCGCCCACACGCAGTGCTTCACTAAAATTCGCAGCGCCCGCCGGCACAACCATGAACTCCTGAAAGTCAACATTGTTGTCGGCGTGCGCACCACCGTTGAGAATATTCATCAGCGGCACCGGCAGTGTGCGTGCGTTTGGACCACCGAGATACCTGTAGAGTGGAAGCTCCAACTGCGCTGCGGCTGCTCGCGCGGTTGCCATTGAAACAGCGAGGAGCGCATTAGCGCCGACTTTTGATTTCGTTTCGGTGCCGTCTAACTCGATTAGTGCTCGATCGACTTCAGCCTGATCAAGTGCGTCGAATCCTTGCAACGCGGGAGCTATTACTTCGTTGACGTTGTGAACTGCTTTTAACACTCCCTTGCCGCCGTATCGCTTTTTATCGCCATCGCGAAGCTCAACAGCTTCATTCTCACCGGTTGACGCTCCCGAAGGTACCGAGGCACGTCCAATCTCACCATCGGCCAAAATCACTTCTGCTTCCACGGTTGGATTACCGCGCGAATCCAGTATTTCACGTGCCAGAACGTGCTCGATCCAACTCATCCTTTGGCTCCTCTTCCCCGTCAGTTTGAACAATCTCCAACTTCACTCGCATCACTCGACGCTTCTCAACGCGTTCGACTTTGAAAACAAGACCGTCGTGTTGCACCACTTCTCCTGGCTTGAGCACGTGTCCAGCCTGCGTCATGAGGAAACCGCCCACAGTCGTGTACCCTTCGGATTCCGGCACCGAAAGCTTCAAACGCCGGTTAAGATCTCGAACAGCCAATCCGCCGTCCAGGACGTAAGTAGATCTATCAACTTCGGTGATCTGTTCGTTAACTTCCTCGTCGTGCTCGTCGGAAATTTCTCCCACGATCTCTTCGAGCAAATCTTCGAGCGTGATGATGCCCTCGAGTCCGCCGTGTTCGTCGACGACAAACCCAAAATGCATTTTTGCTTTCTGCATCTGGCGAAGCACGTGCTCGAGCCGCGCCGTGTCGACAACGTACAGCGGCGGTTGCAGAACATCTTCAAGCCTGAACTTGTCCGGGTGAAGCAGGTAAGGCATCACGTCTTTGCTGTGTATGAAGCCGCACACGTCATCAAACGATTCTCGATACACCGGCAGACGTGAATAACGATGCTGGTCGAATGCTTTCGTGATCTGTTCGAGATTGCAGGTATTTGGAATCGCCGCCATCTCCGTGCGCGGCACCATCGCCTCACGCACCAGAGTATCGGAAAACTCAAATACACGATGTATCAGGCGACGCTCTTCGGCGCGAAGATGGCCACTCTCGCGTGAGATGTCGACGAGTTTTCGTAACTCTTCTTCCGTGTAGGTTGACGCGTGTTCCGCAGTTGCTTTGATTCCTACAAGCTGTGTAGTGCGCACGCTTGCCCAATCCAGTGCACGTATAGGCAAACTAAAAATGCGATAGAAGAGTTGCATAGGCAGAGACACCGCCAACGCAACTTTTTCGGCAAGCGCGAGACCCATTAACTTTGGCGCCTGCTCTCCGAGCACGATGTGCAATGAAGTAATGATCGAGAAGGCGATGGCGAAAGCGATACCGTGACGCCAGGTGTCCGAAAGACCTGAGAGGGGCTCTTCCAGCAGGCGAGCGATCGCAGGCTCGCCAATCCAGCCCAACGCCAAAGATGCGAGCGTGATTCCTAACTGGCAGGCAGACAGGTAAGCGTTGAGATTCTGAAGCAACTCCAGCAGACGCTTTGCCGATCGGCTGCCCTGGTTCGCGAGAGTTTCAATACGTGAGGCACGTACCCCGACAAAAGCAAACTCTGCGGCAACGAAGAAACCATTCGCTGCGACGAGCAGGAGGACAGCGGCCAGTTTTACTGCGATTGTCATGTGGGGTGGAAATCATAGCATGGAGAGGGTGTAACCACGGATCTCACTGATGAATACTGATCAGCGCTGATCCGTACTCCATCAGTGAAATCTGTGGTTGAATGCGACTTAGTGTCCGGCTAC
>JBKPJS010000645.1:0-2740 GCA_046730815.1 Acidobacteriota bacterium | reverse complement strand
GTGGTAGTAAAGCGCCTGGTAATCGTTGCCCAGGCGACGAGCACCATACCAAACACCGGGATGGCGAGCATGTAAAGCAACATTCCCATCCCGCCGCCCGCAATTGACGGGTGCACGATGCGCTTTGTTCCGATTACCGCGATGACGATCAAGGCGAGCGCGCCCACGCGCTCGAGCCAGGGTGCGCGGCTGAAGAACAGCCACCAAAGGACGATTGCCAACCCGCATAAGACTCCAACTCCCAATCCGATGAAAGCGGCACGGGGGAACACAGTGGGGACAACAAACCAGGCCAGCCATTGCAGCACGACAGCAATCACGCCGGGCCACAGTCGCAGCGGCTTTCGGGGAGCAGGTAACGCAGTTTGTTCTGGGGTCATATTAGTCAGAGCATACGTGCGCCGAGAACATTTTGTTCATCAACTAGCCTGCGAAGCAGGCGCATAAGACTGGGGGGTGAGCCCCAGGATGTCTTGTACTCGATCGTTCAACTCCGTAACAGGACAATTATTATCAACAACAGGATCAAGACCAGAATTAAAAGCAGCCAGAACAACATCCTCCACTTTTCATCTTCAACAGGCTCCGGCAAAAGACCTTTGCCCGGCTCACTCACGACTACCGGCGGTCTGCCAGGTTGCGAGATGACGATGCCAGGCGACGGCGTCACGGCCGGATCCCAAATTGCCGTCACGCTGTAAGAGCCGTCGCGATTGTCCTGCGGTTGTTCTTTTGGACTTGTGCCGGGGGCCCCTGTGATGGAGAGTGCTTCCAGCCTGCCTGGTCCAACATAGTTGCCATATTTGTCGCGCGGGAGGATGGTGATCTTCACCAGACGTTTTCCGTCCGGCCACGTTGAGATACTGCTGGTGCTGATTTCTGTTCGGATGGGATCTATTCCCGTGTTGACATGTAATGTCCAGAAAAGCTCTCGTGTTGCAGTACACATTTCGCCGTACATCGCTTTGAAGCGAAATGTGTAGTTACCCTCCGTCCGAAGCAGATCTGTGCGGGGGTTGCCGAAAATTCCCGACGGCTCGAAAAACCCGTTGGTACTTGCCGGATCGTCAAATAGCTCAAATGTCTGTTGATCAAAACTAACCGCCGGCTTTCCTGTTTCGGCTTCAAGAGCAAGCAGCGTAGCTTGTCTAACCGGTATCGTGTCTGCGTCGATTGCTATAGGTTCGCGTAGACGTCCACTGGTCAAAATATTTCCCACACTGGCAGCGGGACTGTTCACTTCGACTTCTACTTTTGCATGGTGCGGATGCGTGCCGTCGCGGTACTTCAATGCGACCATTGGATTAATCGTATCACCCGTATAGTACTTTCGTCCGTTCGGCATCAACGCGAGCTTTGGCCCACCATCGACAATCACGTTCACAAAGTAATGAAGGTCAACCCGACCTCTCCCCTCGGAATCTTGGACCAGAGCTCGGAACACCGCTATGCTCCATTGGCCGTCGCGCTCGCCATTGTAAGGCAACTTGAATCGCAGAAATGTCCACGTGCGACCTGTTGATTGTTCGACATCCGGAGAACCTGCCTGAATAATATTTCCCAGGGGAGACATAACACGTAAATCTAATCTCGCGAGGTCAAGGTCCCATCCGACCACGACGGTGATGTTTTCCTCTCCACATACATCGAAGGTAATCGGAGGAGCGGTGTTGCTCTCTTTGGGTAGGACGTACTCGGGATCGACGGCAGCTCCCGCTTCAAAAATATTACCGAACGCGAGAGAGAAGAATTTCTTAAGGTGTAAAGGACTCATCGCCCTTGTATAGAGACCGTTATGGTCCCATGCCAGGTCTGTGAGTAGTTCTCCGTCCAGGCTCGATTCGGTGCCATAGCCGATCACATTGATGTCAATCCCCATCAACTGCCCTTCCACCATGTCAATCATCGGCGGAGTGTTTTGCAGTCCATCCGTTAGCAGCAGAATGGATCGAGGATTAACAAGCTGAACCGGAAACTCCATCCGTGCTGCGTCAAGTCCGCCGCCGATCGTGGTAGATCCACCGGGCATGAGTGATCCCACAACGCCGCCTGTAAACGGCGCATTGCCGATGAGCGTCTGCTTGTTTGGCGCCGTCACGTCATCGATGTGAAAGGGAACGTCCGCTGTTGTGCTGAAGGAAACCAATCCTGCGCGATTGCCGGTAGCGGCTCGAACAAGTTGAATGAAAAGGGAGGCTGCATCACGCGCTTCTTCGATTTTGGTTTTTCCTGTTCCGGCATCCAACGACATGCTGCCGGAGCGGTCAAACACAATCATCACGTCTCGTGTGGCCTCCGGCTCAGGCGGCGCATTCAAGTCCGGCAGAATCGATGCAGTAGGAAAATAACTCAAGCCGCACGCTGGCCCATGCGACAGCACGCCGATGATCCGTCCCGCAGTATCAAACAAGCCTGAACCCGAGCTGCCACCCGACACGTCGAGTGACACCACGATGCCAGCCGCATCTCTTGCACTTACCGTCGCGAAGTTGGGATGCGGCATTGACAGTTTCTTCACTGCGCCATTCGGATGGTGAATACCAAAAACTTCTTCACTTAACCCGGGCAGATCGTTTCGCATTATGAGTGGCGTGATACCTAGCCCACCGGGTGGAACGGCCAACTCGAGTATGCAGTAATCGTAATAAGTATCAGGTGTTGACCTGTTGCGAAACTTAATTACCTTAACGACTTTATGGAACGTCGCCTGGTAGTTATTGGGCACGTGGCCATTGCAATT
>JBKPJS010000644.1:0-1652 GCA_046730815.1 Acidobacteriota bacterium | reverse complement strand
GCCACGGAGGGCCGCCCCTACAGTTGCTAAATGTCGTAGTAGAGCGAGAACTCCAGCGGGTGCGGCCGCATGCGCATCGGCGCGATCTCTCGATCGCGCTTGTAGCCAATCCAGCGCTCTATCAATTGCGGGCTGAACACGTCGCCTTTCAGAAGAAAGTCGTGATCGGCTTCCAGCGCTTTCAATGAATCGTCCAACGTACCCGGCAAAGTGGGCACGTCCTTCAACTCTTCCGGCGACAGATCGTAGATGTCCTTCTCGAGCGGTTCACCCGGATCGATCCGGTTCTGAACGCCATCGAGTCCCGCGAGCAGCATCGCCGAAAACGCGAGGTACGCATTGCACGACGGATCGGGCGGACGAAACTCAAGTCGTTTCAGTTTCGGATTAGTCGAGAACATCGGAATACGAATCGCCGCGGAACGGTTGCGAGCCGAATACGCTAGATTCACCGGAGCTTCGAAGCCAGGCACCAGGCGTTTGTAGCTGTTCGTCGTCGGAGCTGCGAAAGCAACCACCGCAGCCGCGTGTTTCAGCAGGCCACCGATGTAATAACGTGCGAGATCAGAAAGTCCGGCGTAGCCGTCGCCGCCGAAGAGCGGTTTTTCACCCTTCCATAACGACTGGTGACAGTGCATTCCCGAACCATTATCGCCATACAGCGGCTTCGGCATGAACGTCGCAGACTTGCCAAACTGGTGTGCAGTATTGCGAACTACGTATTTGAATATTTGAAGATTATCGGCCGTTCCCAACATCGTCGAGTAGCGAAAATCAATCTCACACTGACCCGCCGTCGCAACTTCGTGATGATGACATTCGACAGTTACACCACACTTGGCCAGGGTGAGCGAGATTTCGGAGCGCAAGTCCGTTAACGAATCGGTCGGAGCACAAGGAACGTAACCTTCCTTGGGACGAATCCGGTAACCGAGATTTGACCCGGCAAACTCGTTTGCGTCGCGACCGCTGTTCCAATGTGCTTCATCCGAGTCGATGGAGAAGCCCGCAGATTGTTGGTCGTTATGAAATTTGACTGAGTCAAACACAAAAAACTCGGCTTCGGGACCGAAGTAAGCAGTGTCCGCGAGTCCGGTGAATTTGAGATAGCTTTCGGCCCGCTGCGCCACTGAGCGCGGATCGAACGCGTAACCTTCTTTGGTTATCGGATCGACGGCGTTGCCAATCAAACAGAGCGTCGGTTGTTCGGCAAACGGGTCCATCCAGAAACGCGTGGCATCGGGAACGAGCAGCATGTCAGATTCGTGAATTGCTGCCCAGCCGCGAATTGAAGATCCGTCGAAGCCGAAGCCGTCTTCGAATTGATCTTCCCCGAGTTCGGCGATGGGAAAGGTAAGGTGTTGCCACGAGCCTGGTAAATCCGTGAAGCGAACAGAGACGAATTTGGCGCCTTCATCGGAAGCGTATTTCAAGACAGTCTTAGGGTTCATTTGATCTCCTAAACATTAAGGGAGTGTTGGGGGTACTCTTCGCCCCGGCGTGGTGTTTGGTGCGAAGTGTGATCGGGTGCTTAACGACTCTAGGAAAACAGTCGTGCCGCATTGAAGGACTACGCGCGCGTGCGCGCGTAAAAAGCTGTGATTATAACCACGGGTACAGCGATGTCAAGGGTTTCCAGCGACAGATTACAC
>JBKPJS010000643.1:0-5620 GCA_046730815.1 Acidobacteriota bacterium | reverse complement strand
TCGATCTAATCATCATCTTTGGCTACCTGATCGGGATCGTTCTGTTTGGCACCTGGTTTGGTCGTAAGCAAAAGACCACCAGCGACTATTTTCTTGGCGATCGTTCGGTGCCGTGGTGGGCAGTGGCGTTTTCGATCGTGGCCACCGAAACCTCCACTATCACGTTCATCTCGGTGCCTGGGATTGCCTTCGCGCGGGGCGGCAACTTTCAATTCCTACAGTTAGTCTTCGGCTACCTGCTCGGACGAATCGTCATCTCGATCCTCTTTATCCCGTCTTATTTTCGCGGTGAGTTGCTCACGGTCTACCAGCTTCTCGATCGGCGTTTCGGCGGCAAGATAAAGATGCTGGCAGCGTCACTGTTCGTCGTAATGCGAAACATTGCAGACGGTATTCGACTCCTGCTTACAGCGATTGTGCTCGCCGCCGTGTACGCCTCTTTTCAACCTACTGCGAACTCTGAAGTTATCATCATCGCCTCGATCGTTCTGATCGGCCTGGCAATGATCATCTTCACGTATTTTGGAGGTATGGAGGCGGTGATCTGGGTCGAGGTGGTCCAACTCGGAATCTACATCGCCGGGGCTGTTGCCGCCGCGATAGTTCTCATTTATTCAATTAGCGGCGGACTCGCCACCGCAAGTTCACTCGCGACTCAGTTTAGCAAGTATTCGCTGTTCGACTTTACGCTGGACCATACGCGAGTCTACACGTTCTGGTCAGGACTAATCGGCGGTTGCTTTTTGACGATGAGCACACACGGCACCGACCAGTATCTCGTGCAGCGTTATCTCTGCACCGATCGCCCGCGCAAGGCGATTGTCGCGCTGCTGACGAGTGGCGCGATCGTGCTGGCCCAGTTTATCGGATTTCTTTTTATCGGAGTTTTGCTGTTCGCGTTCTACCATCCATTTACGGATCCGGCCTACGCAACTGCCGCCTCGACGGCTTTCCCATTCACCGGCGGCGACCGTGTCTTTCCCGACTTCATCACGAAATACATGCCGACTGGACTTTCCGGTTTGGTTGTAGCGGCGATCTTTGCGGCGGCAATGTCGTCTTCGCTGAATTCGATAGCCGCTACCGCCGTGAACGATCTTTATAAACCGTTTCGTCCGCGGCGAGATGACAAGCACTATCTGAAGGTCTCACACGTGCTGACATTGGTTTGGGGAATCGTGCAGATTGGCGTTGCGCTGGCGGTCCGCAATCAGCCGGGATCCGCATTGAGTCAGGCTCTCTCGATTGCTTCATTGATCAATGGTCCAATCCTGGGTGTGTTTCTGGTGGGCACTTTTCTGCGTCGAGTCAGTCAGCCTCCGGCACTAATCGGCATGGTGGTAAGCATGGCATCGATGCTTTACGTGTTTTTGGCAACGAAGATTGCGTGGACGTGGTACGTGTTTTTAGGAAGCCTGATTACGTTTGTAGTTGCATGGGCGGCGAGTTTTGCGTTTTCGCCGGCAACAAACGCTATAGGTCCTATAGGAGCCATTCGACCTGTAGCAGATGAGGATTGAGAATGCATAAGTTTAATCGCTATCTTGCGGCAATTTTAATCGCCCTGTTGCTGGCGTTGCCGATCCACGCGCAGGCGCCCGCAAAAATCACCGCCTTCAAACGGGAGCCTTCGTCCAACGCGGTGAAGTGGGCCAATGATGTGCTTCGCAAGATGTCGCTCGAAGAAAAGATTGGACAACTGATCTCTGTCGGTCTCAACGCCACGTTTCTCAATCAGGATTCCGACGCGTATCGCACGCTCAAGCATTACATCGAAGACAACAAAGTCGGCGGCCTCATTCTCTTTCGCGGTCCGGTTTATGAGTCAGTAATTCTGGCAAATCGAATGCAGCAGTTGGCTCGTTATCCATTGCTCGTCTCGGCTGACCTGGAAGCTGGAGCGGGAATGCGGTTTGACGACACCGTCAACTTTCCCTGGAACATGGCCGTTGCTGCAACAGGTAATCCGGCATATGCACGCCGGCAAGGTGAGATAACTGCAAGGGAAGCGCGCGCACTCGGCGTGCAACAAATCTTTGCGCCCGTGGTCGACGTGAACAACAATGCGGCTAACCCGGTGATTAACGTTCGCTCTTATGGAGAAGATCCGGCGGACGTGGCTCGTTTTGCGGCGGCTTTCACCGTAGGCGCGCAGGCAGCGGGCGTGATCGCAACCGCAAAGCATTTTCCGGGACATGGCGATACGGCGGTTGATTCACATCGCGGGCTGCCGGAGATCAATGTCGGACGCGAGCGGTTGAACACGGTGGAGTTTGTTCCGTTCCAAGCGACAGTGAATGCGGGAGTAGGCGCAGTGATGGTGGGCCACATCGCTTTACCGCAGATCGATGCGACCCCAGTCAAACCGTTGCCGCAAAACGTGAAAAGTAAACCCACCGATACTGACGAGGCCGGCGAGATCATTGAAGAGAAGGCGACGATGCCCGCGACAATGTCTCCGGTGATGAGCAAGATCCTGCGAAACGATCTGAAGTTCTCGGGAATGATCGTGACCGATGCATTGAGCATGAGCGGCTTGACAATCTATTTCACGCAGGAAGAGGCGGCTGTGCGCGCTTTGGAAGCAGGCGCCGACATGTTGCTGAAGCCTGCAGACGTTGATGCTTCGTTTCGCGGCGTGCGTGACGCGGTGAAGAGTGGACGTATCACCGAACAGCGCGTCGAGGAATCGGCCCGAAGAATACTCACTGCAAAATACGATCTCGGACTGGTGGAGCAACGCCTGACGCCAGTCGATACAATCGATCGCGTCGTCGGCAGCACAGACGTAGTTGCTCTGGCCACGGAGATTGCGGAACATGCGATTACGCTGGTTCGGGATGAAGACAAACTGGTGCCGCTGAAAAACCTTAAACCTGAGTCGCGCGTGTTCAATCTTGCAGTGACTAACGGCGACGATCGGAACTGGATCACGAATGCCTTTGTTTCAAAGTTCAACCGCAGTGGAGTGAAACTCGAAACAGTTGTGCTTGATGATCGGTCGACAGAGCAGGACGTTCAAAAAGCGATCGAGCGCGCGAAGTCTGCGGACCTTGTGCTTGCATCGTTATATGGGCGCGTGCGGTCAGGGCAGGTGTTGAGTGTGGGAATACCTGAGGCAGGGGCGCGTGCGTTGTCGACCTTGATCGCAGCGAAGGCGCCGATCGTGGGAATCAGTTTTGGGAATCCTTACTTGTTGCAAAGCTTCCCGGGACTGCGCACGTACATGGTCGCTTATGGTGATATGCCGAGTTTGCAAGAGGCAGTCGCACGCGCGTTGCTGGGCGAGATTGACGTCGTTGGGAAGCTTCCGATATCGCTGCCGGGACTATACCCGCGCGGCACCGGTATCCAGATAAGAAAATGAAACCACGGATTACACGGATTTAATCCCGGATCTGATCCGTGTTATCCGTGACCCTTTATATATGGCATCACGAATTCTAAGCATTGTGGTCGTTGTTGCGCTGGTTGCGCAGACGGTGTTGGCCCAATTGCCGCTCGCCAGGCCGGAATCAGTCTCTGTCTCCACCGAGCGTCTGTCGCAGATGGACAGTGTCATCAATCAGGAAATTTCCAACAAACGAATTCCTGGCGCAGTTGTCCTCGTTGGTCGCAAAGGTCGCATCGTCTGGCGCAAGTCTTATGGCGCTCGCGCCGTCGAGCCCTCGCACGAAGCGATGACTCCCGACACCATCTTCGATCTCGCAAGCCTCACGAAAGTCGTCGCCACTGCAACGAGCATCATGATCCTCGTCGAACGTGGCAAGCTGCGTTTGAGCGATCCGGTTTCACTTCATATTCCCGAGCTGAAAGGCGAGGGAAGAGATCGCATCACTGTGGAACAACTGCTTACTCACGTCTCCGGTTACGCCCCAGACTTCGATTTACGCGAAGCTTGGACCGGCTACGACGAAGCGATCAAGAGACTGATCAAAGAACCTTTGCGCAATCCTGCGGGCAACCGGTTCAGCTACAGCGATATCGGTTTCATTACGTTAGGTGAAATCGTCGCACGTGCCGGAGGGATGCCGCTGGACCAGTTTGCGCAGAAAAACATCTTCGCACCATTGCGGATGACGAACACCGGATTTCATCCGAGTCCCGCATTGAAAACGAGAATCGCGCCGACTGAAAGACGTCGCGGGCAATTGAGCTATCTCGGGGACACTGCTGCAAACTCCGGAGCCGAAGGTGATGTGTGGCTGCGCGGCGAGGTCCACGATCCAACTTCGTATCGCATGAATGGTGTTGCGGGACATGCCGGACTTTTTTCTACTGCTGACGATCTCGCGATCTACTGCCAGATGATCCTGAACGGAGGATCGTTCGGCGGCGTGCGTGTCCTCGCGCCGTTGACTGTCGCCGAGATGACCCGGCCGCGAGTAATTTCAAGTAGCGGCGGCACGCGCGGACTCGGTTGGGACATGAACACGACCTTCTCTGCCAATCGCGGCGATCTGTTTCCGCTCGGTTCGTTTGGCCACACGGGTTTCACAGGTACGTCGATCTGGATCGATCCGGCGAGCGAGATGTTTGTCGTGTTTTTGAGTAATCGAGTTCATCCCGACGGAAAAGGTGATGTTGGACCATTGCGCGGACGCGTCGCTTCAATCGTTGCAGGTGCGGTAACCGATACCGTCGCTATCGAGCGCGGACGCAAGCAGTCTGCGAACTACTACGCGCAGGTTGTTAAGAGCGCCGAGCAGTTTGCCTTTCGTAACGAAGGTGTCTCCGAGAAAGTGTTGACTGGAATCGATGTGCTCGAGCGAGACAACTTCAAACAACTTGCGGGCATGCGGATCGGGCTGGTTACGAACCACACCGGTCGTGATCGCGAGGGTCGCCAAACCATCGACGTGCTGAGTAAAGCGCCTGACGTAAAGCTCGTGGCGCTCTTTTCTCCCGAGCACGGTATTCGCGGCCTCGCCGACGATAATGTTTCGGATGCAAAAGACGAGGCAACTGGGCTGCCGATTTACTCACTGTACGGCGAAACACGTCGACCAAAGCCCGAACAACTGAAAGATCTCGACGCGTTGGTTTACGACATCCAGGACGTCGGCGTGCGCTTCTACACTTACATTTCGACGCTCGGTTACCTGTTGGAAGAAGCAGCAAAGGCGAAGCTGCCGGTGTTTGTTTTGGACCGGCCTAATCCGATTGGCGGCGTCGATGTCGAAGGGCCCATTGCCGACAGCGACAAACTCTCGTTCACTTCGTATCACACAATTCCTACGCGACACGGCCTCACGATCGGGGAGTTGGGCCAACTATTTAATCGACAACGAAATATCGGCGCTGATCTGCGGGTGATAAAGATGGAAGGCTGGCAGCGAGGGATGTGGTTTGACGAGACCAATCTCACGTGGATCAATCCGTCTCCGAATATGCGCAGCTTGACGGAAGCCACGCTTTATCCGGGTGTTGGTCTACTTGAGACGACAAATGTTTCCGTTGGTCGCGGCACTGATACGCCGTTTGAAATTGTCGGCGCGCCGTGGATACAGGGGGATAAACTCGCCGACTATTTAAATCAGCGTGGCCTACCGGGTGTGAGGTTTGTGCCGGTGCGGTTTACGCCAAATGCGTCGGTGTTCAAAGATGCGCAGTGTGGTGG
>JBKPJS010000642.1:0-5858 GCA_046730815.1 Acidobacteriota bacterium | reverse complement strand
GAAGATCGTTGACGATTAGATCGATCTTGTTTCTGACTTCCTGCGCTGCGATGTCCGGGTTCTTTTCGAGCAGGAACGTGATGAAGACCTGTGAAACACCTTCGACTGAAGTCGAGCGTAGTTCATCAATACCGGAAATCGTGTTGACTGCGCCTTCAACCTGGTCAGTGATCTCAGTTTCGATCTCTTGCGGCGAAGCGCCTGGGTTCACCACCGTCACAGTGATCGTCGGCAAGTCGATCTTTGGAAAAAGATCGACGCCGAGCGACTTATATGAGAACAGTCCGACGACGGTCAGACTGAGAATCAACATCGTCGCAAAAACTGGACGGCGTACACAGATTTCAGCAAGCTTTTGCATTTTGATTTTACTTGTGCCTTATGTGCTTCTTTGTGGCTACTGTTTCACAGCGATTCCATCGCTCAACTGTTCAATATTACTTGTAGCCACTTGCTCATCCGCAGCAACACCTGATTTGACTTCAATCAAGTCGCCTTCTGTTTGTCCTGTCTGCACGAGACGCTGCTCGGCGTGGCCGTTCTTGATCACAAACACGCGACTCACGCCTGCTTCGTTGACCACAGCGCGCGCCGGAATGAGCACCGCGGGTGCCGCGCGCTCCTGTAGAATTCGCACGGTCGCAAACTGGCCCGGCTTCAACGCGCCGCTGCTGTTCTCGATCTCAGCTTCCACCGTCAAAGTCCGCGAAGTTGCAGAGACGTTCGGAGCGATGCGCGCTACGCGCCCGGCGAAGTTCTTGTCAGGCCACGCGCTCGTCGTGATCGACACTGATTGTCCGACACGGACTTCCGGAATCGCCTGCTCGGGAATATCGATGCGGATGCGCAACGGGTTTGTCCGCACGATCGTCGCCACTTTTTGCTGCGGCGAAACGTACTCACCGAGATCCGCAGTCCGCTCAGACACAAACCCATCGATCGGCGCAGGGATGTTGGCGTAAGAAAGATTCTTGCGGGCGAGTGCTAACTGGGCCTCGGCGTTCGCAACGTTCGTGCGTGCCACGTCAACCCCGGCGTAGTTCTGGCGCGCCTGGGCCAACGCTACGTCGTACTGCTCCTTCAACTGATCGCGTCGAGCACGCTGTTCGTCGTAAAAAGAACGCGACACGTCGCCAGACTCGATCAATTTCTCAGCCCGGCGCAGATTCTTCTCAGCAAGATCGAACGCAACCTTTGCGGCTGCCACCTCGGCGACACGATTCGGATCAAAAGCCTGTGCCGGTCGCAAACCAATTTTTTCTTCAGCCTGCCTGACCGCGGCTTTCGTTTGTTCCAACTGTGCGGCCGCTTGATCAACGCGAAGTTTCAATTCAGCGTCGTCGAGACGTACAAGCATTTGACCGCGCTTAACGTAAGTGCCGATGTCAACACCAACGGCAACGACCTTGCCGGAAGTCTGTGGCGCAACATCGGTCTGCTGGTCACCGGCAAGACTGCCCGTCGCTTCAAAGAAGCGTGGCAGATCACGTTGAATTGCTGCCGCGGTCGTGACCTCCACTGCCGCGGGCGGCGCGGTTCCGGCTGGTTCATCTTTTCTAACGTTGGCCCTCGACCCACCACACGACGCTACGAAAACGCTAATCGCGAGAAGCAGCAGAAGCAGGGCCACAAATTTCGCTTGAAATCGCATGACTTTAATTATTCGTTGCCTTCGCAGTAATGCCATTCAAAAGAATGTCAGTGAAATGTTTTGCCGCGCTCTCGTTGGAGATGTTCAGCAAGCGACGCTTCGGGTCCCAAAGATTGTTGTTGAGCGAGTGGTGCATCACCATACCGATGAAGCAACGCACTACGATGGCTGGATCGATTTCGACCAGAGCACCCTCGCGTTGACGTTCGCGAATGTAACTGCCAAGAAATTCATAAACTCGACGCACAAACTCGTCGAAGAACATTTGCGCGAGCTCGTGTTTTTCGAGTGCCGAATGAAGTAGCAAACGTTGAAAATCCGGATCCTTTTCGTGGTGATTGAGAGCTCCGAGAGCAAGCGACTCAAAGACGCCGCGATCGTCTTTGCGTTTAATGGCGTCGGCGGCCATCTCCGCCGGTTCAAACCTGTCGCCCGAGCACGCTTTGTGATCGAGAATGGCGGCGTAAAGCTCCTCTTTCGTGGCGAAGTGGCGAAAGACCATCGCCTCGGAGACACCTGCCGCCTGGGCAATTTCCTTGGTGGTTGTGCCGCGGAAGCCTCTTTCAGAGAAGAGGCTTACCGCGACCGCCAAAATTTGAAGCCGGCGCTCCTCGCCGGCCATCCGGGCGCTCACCGCGCCCTCTACTGCCATCTGCTTACTCAACTGGTTCCTCTATTCCCTTTACCACTGGGTAAAGTAAGTACTTACTTACCACCGGAATGAGATGCTGTCAAGCACCTTTAGGTTTCGTTTCCAAAGACCGAAGTTTTAGCCGCAGATTAACGCAGATGTCTGCCGATTGATTTGCGCATATCTGCGTTCATCTGCGGCTAATGCTCCATTCTGGTGTTGTACGGATCCCGATCTTTCGGAGAAGGTTTTCGTACCCCGCCGTACCCTTTCGCAACAAGCATGTGATCAGAAAACCAAACTTTTCTTCACGATCTGTCGGCACAAATCTTGCTCCATTCTTTAGCTAGCCCAATCCCTATTCCGAATTTAAGAGAAGGAGTATTTCGACATGCCAGAGAATGGAAGCATCAACGAAGGAACAACTGGAACGACCGGAACAACCGGGAGGACTGGAACAACCGGCACAACTGGAACAACAGGGATGACCGGAACCACTGGATCTACTGGAACTACCGGAACTGGAACCGCGGCCGCCCTATCGCAAACAGCTAAAGAATACGGGCAAAAAGTTTCTGACGCTGCAATCCAAGCCAAGGATTATGTCAGCGACAAGCTTTCCGTCGCAGGCGACAAGATCAAAGAGTTGCAGAATGCGGACCTCGGCGAGCTCGCGGAAAACGCGAAGGAATATGCGCGTCAAAAACCAGGCCAGGCACTGCTGATCTCAGCAGCGGCGGGTCTGCTGCTCGGTTTGATCATTCGGGGCCGGCGCTAGCCGGTCACCTAGAAACGGACAGGGGGTGAACCAACATGGCGGCACCAAAAACAAGTCTGACAAACAATGAAAGGGCTGATGAGCTAGCAACACGCACTGACGCTGAGAGCCTGCCGGGTCTCTTCAGTCGTTTGGGCGATGACGTGATGCAGCTCTTCAATTCTCAGCTCGCGTTATTCAAAGTGGAGATCAAGGAGGAGGCCAGCGCCTACGCTCGTGGAGTCACCATGATCGCAGTTGGCGCCGTAATCGCAGTGATTGGGTTTGCACTGCTGAATGTGGCGATAGCTTTCGCTGTTTCGACCCTGTTCGCACAGGCAAACTTTAGCCAGCCTGCCAGCTATGCTTTAGGTTTTGTCGTAACCGGCGGCTTCTACGTTTTAGTGGGGGCCATTGTCGTGTTGCTGATGAAGAACCGGTTGGCCAGGCAGGAGCTGGTGCCCAAGAGAACAGTTGCAGAACTGAGAAAGGATAAACAATGGCTGAAGAACGAACTCTAGGACTGGCTCGCGCTCAAGAGCACACCGCCGAGGAGCCTTCCAAGGAGGAACTTCAGCGGCGCCTCGGCGAGGCCCGAGACTCAATCTCAAATACAGTAACGGAGATAAAAGAAACAGTGGCTAATCAAGTCCAGGCAGTAAAAGACACGCTTGACTGGCGTGAGCAGTTTAAGAAACGACCGGTCGTCTGGAGCGCCGGCGCAATGGGAGTTGGCTTCTGCGTGGGCTACTGCATTGCCGCTTTCGCGAAGGGCGACGAGGGTTATGATTATTCGTCGGCGATCGATCGTTTCGGTGAAGAGTCGAAATACTATACTTCGCAGTCGGTGCTCGGAGGTGGAGCCGCTGCCATGGCTCCGCAACCAAGCATGCGGTCAAGACAAGAAAACGGGACGCATGATGATGGGCCAGGCTTCTTCCAAAAAGTTGCCAACACGCCCGCTTTCGAAAAAGTTAAGAACGAAGCCGGAAATATCGGCGACGCAGTTGTGAAGGAGTTGTCGAACACTGCGAAGACGGTGGTGTTGCCGGCATTGATCACGTCGTTGCGAAACTTCATCGGAGACTATCTTCCCAACGCAGGGACGTCTCAAAGAACTTCTACGAGTCAGATGGATCAATCGCAGCAGCGTGGCACGTCGTCGTACCAGCCATCGCTTGAACGCAACCCAAGCTGATTTTTGTTTCCCGCAAAGGGGCAAAGACGCAAAGTTGTTCTCGCTCAGAACTCTTTGCGTCTTTGTGTATTTGCGGGATAGACTCTCCGGCCATGCTACCCCACACCTTCAGAATTTTTGCCACTCTGTTACTTGGGTTCTTTCTTGTCGCCCCAACAGTTTCCACCTTTGCGGCGCAGGACGATGAAGAGCGGCGCCGCGCGTTCCAGCTTTTTAAGGACGCGAAGCACACTGAAGCGTTACCTCTGTTTGAGAAGTTGGCTGCCGCCCATCCCGACGATCGCGATGTCATCGAGGCCTTCGCGCTTTTGGTTATAACTCAAACTGCGTATCTGAAGGACCCAGTGGCTCGCAAGCAAGCTCGCTTGCGTGGGCGGGAACTTCTGCTTCGCGCACAGAAACTGGGAGCGAATAGTGTTCTCTTGCACACAATGCTCGAGCGTGTTCCTCCCGACGGTGGCGACGACACAGGCTTCTCAACCAAAAAAGAGGTGGACGACGCGATGCGTGAAGGCGAGGCCGCATTCGCCAGCGGAAATTTCCCGAAGGCCATCGAGATGTACCAGCGCGCCCTGCTCCTCGATCCGACTCTTTACGAAGCGGCACTCTTCACGGGAGACGTTTACTTCAAAACAGCGGACCAGCAGAAAGCAGGTGAATGGTTCGCGCGTGCAGCCGCCATCAATCCCGATCGTGAAACGGCTTACCGCTATTGGGGCGACTCGCTAATAAAGCAAGGCCGGGCGACCGAAGCGGGTGACAAGTTTCTCGAGGCGTTCATCGCAGAACCCTACAACCGTCTGGCGCGCACCGGGTTTATAAATTGGGCAGACAAGGTCCACATCTCGCTCGCTCATCCGAAAGTAGAGCTACCGGCGAACGTGACACCAAAGCAAGAAGGTGGCACGACGATCACTCTCGATCCGAACATGTTCAAAAAGGACGACAAGAGCGGGTCGGGCGCGGCATGGATGACGTACGGAATTATTCGGGCTAGCTGGTCGCAATCAGAATTCGCGAAGCAGTATCCAAACGAGAAGATGTACCGCCACAGTTTGAAAGAAGAAGCGGCTGCGTTGCGGGGCGCACTGAGGGTTTTGGGAGAGCAGAAAGGGGTCGACGCTACCACTATCGACCCGTCGCTTCAGACTTTAAGAAAGCTAGAGAAAGACGGCCTGTTGGAAGCGTTTATTTTGCTGGCCCTTCCGGACCAGGGGATAGCGCAGGACTTTGCCGCTTATCGAAAGACCAATGTTGAAAACCTGCGCCGCTACGTCAAGCTGTACGTCATCAACGGCGGACAGTAGTTAATCCATAATGATCCGTGTAATCCGTGGTTAATAACCCGCGGATTACACGGATTTTATTTACCGCGTTCCCGGAATGGGTTTGCGCGGCAACTTCTCGTCGCGCATCGCAGCTTGATAGACAAACGCCGCCATGATAGTTGCCGCTTGCTTCATGTCATCCGCTTGAATCCGATCGAACACATCCTGATTTGAATGGTGCGTGCGCGTGTCGTATTCGATCTCATCCTGGATAAATTGAAATCCCGGCAACCCAATCCCATCAAACGATAAGAGATCCGTGCCGCCCGTGTTCGAGATCGAGAGCGTGGTTG
>JBKPJS010000641.1:0-1284 GCA_046730815.1 Acidobacteriota bacterium | reverse complement strand
GACCACCCCTACAAAAAAGATCCTAAGGTGTAGATGCGTTAACTCTGTAAACACGCCCTTCAAAAACGACTACCACTCGTTCCCCTAGCGAGAAATAACTTCCGAGTTTCGCGTGTTGCTTTAACAATGCGAAGTATTCGTCACTGCCAAACACCAGCACCGTTTCCGGCAGACGCGATTCAGCTTTGAACTCCGAGTCAGTCCAAACGCCCTCGATCAGGTAGAAAGTCTTACCCGCAACTCGCCGCACAGCATCTTTCCTCACGTCGTCGTCTTTCAGTCGAGAGAGATCCTGCTGCTCGCGCGCCGTCTTGCTCAGTTGCACCGCTTGGGCGCCGGTGACGACGTCTAATGCGCCTTGCGGAGGCGGAGCAGCACTGGGCGCATTCAGATTACTTAAGCCACCAGAGGTAACCGCCCTACGCGTAACCGGCTGTGCGCCGCCGGTAGACATACGGCTCGTCTCCGCCTCCTCCAACGCGAGATAAGAGGTATAAGGCGTGACGATTCCGTAGCGAGTTCCAAGGTCTACAATCTCGTCGCGCAATTCCTTTTGCTCTCCGTTTGTACGTACCTGTTCCATCAACCAGCCAACGCGACGAGTCGCCCACAGACGCGGCAGGTAATCGTTCGCATCGCTGCGCAACGGGAAGCTCAGGTTCGCGTAAGTGTAAGTTCGACTCGTGCCGCCCGCTTTGCCAGTCAGCTTCATCTGGATCGAATTGAGATCCGAGGCATTGCTGTAACGCCCGATTAGCGTCACCTGAGATCCGCGGAAGGCGTCAGGAATAGCGCGCGGATAGATCAGATCGGTTTGCGCGCCACCCATGTCGAGTTGCAGGTCGGTGAGCACCGGATAATTTACCTTTGAGAAAAAGTTCGAAACTTTGACTTCCAGATCTTCTTTCGGCTCGACGTAGTCTGCTACGCCGCCGTTCTCAGCAGCCAACTTATCGAGCAGTGCGGTGTTGACGTCGTAGCCAACACCAAACATAAACAGCCTGACGCCGGGCCTACTCGCCTTGCGCACGTTGTCGACTATCTTAGTAACATTTGTTTCGTCGACCGTCGGCAAACCGTCAGTCATGAACACAAGCATCTTCGGCCGCTCTCGATCCGCTTCGCTGAATTGACGAAGCGAAGCGAGCAACGATTGATTGATGTTCGTTCCACCCACCGGCTTCAATGCCTTCACGAACGTCTCGCCACGCGCGCGGCCTTTCTCATCCGCGGCAATCAAGCCAGCTTCCATCAAATGTTCTTCACCGGCAAATGAGACTATGT
>JBKPJS010000640.1:0-5451 GCA_046730815.1 Acidobacteriota bacterium | reverse complement strand
GTCCAGACATTAAGATGCGATTGGGTGATGCCGCCGAAAAAGTTACTGCCAGCGTAGAGATCGAATTGAATGCCGACAAAGCAACGGAAATCCTGCTGAGTGAGCCACGAAGTTTCGATGAAAAATTATTGGAATATGAGGGTGTGTTAATCAAACAAGCATTGGCCCAAGTCAACGGGAGTGTGACGCATGCGGCGTCTCTATTAGGTATGAATTATCAATCGCTGGCCTACATCATCGAGAGTCGGCACAAGGACTTATTGAAAGAACGGACGCCAGTGCGCCGCAGACCACGAAAGACAGTCAAGGGAAGAAAGTAGTAAAATCCCGCTCACAGCACTTTTCGTACAAACGCGACTTTTCCTACAAAGTTGAACTCTTAAACTAGCTCTGCAGCAAAAATCATCCTGTAACGCTTAAAGCCACAAAGAAGCACAGAAAGCACAAATAGTTTCGCTAAACTTTTTTGTGCGTTCTGTGCTTTTTTGTGGCAAAAATTACTGTGATGACACCCCAGATTGCAATCGTTCTCGGTCTACTGGTTATCGCTCTCGTTCTGTTTAGCATCGAGCGAATACCTATCGAAGTCGTCTCCATTCTTCTGGTGATGGCGCTAGTCCTCACCAATACGTTAACCGCAAGCGAGGCCTTTGCCGGATTTGGCAACGACATCGTGATCACAATCGCAGGTCTCTTCATCTTAACTGGAGGGCTTGCCAAGACCGGCGTAATCGATCTGGTTGGACGCCGCTTACACCGGACCGCAGGGGATAGTGAGTTTCGCATTACGGCGCTGATCATGTTCGCCGCCGCATTTTGCGCCGCAGTAATGAAGAATACAACTACTACCGCAATGTTTCTGCCGGTCGTCTTAGGCATTGCCGCACGCAGAAATCTCAGTCCCTCAAAGCTACTAATGCCGCTCGCGTTTGGAGCAATTCTGGGCGGTACGTGCACGTTGATAGGCACCTCCACCAACCTTGCGGTAAGTGGCGCTCTGCCGCGTTACGGAATCCAGCCGTTTACAATGTTCGAGCTGACGAGGGTTGGAGTGGTTATTGTCGGTGTCGGTATGTTGTATATGTTGCTGGTAGGTCTCCACCTGCTGCCGCGTAGAAAGTCGGCTGAATCTCTTACCGAGCAATATCATGTCAGGCAATACGTCACGGAAGTTATAGTGCTGGACGACTCACCGCTAATTGGTAAATCACTAGCTGAGGCTCGAATGGGGGAGGAACTGGATCTGACTGTTCTGGGGATTTTGAGAGGTGAGAAGCAGTACAGGGTAGCGCCAAACCCAGGGGAGAAGATAACGACTGACGATCTATTGCTGGTCCAGGGTCGGGCCGAGGACATCCTCAAAGTGAAGGGTGAAGCTGGGATTGAGATTAAACCGGACTTTACGTTGAACGATTCCGTTTTGGAGGGTAAAGACACAGAACTCTTCGAGGCCATGGTACCGCGTGGCTCAGACTTCATCGGCCGGACATTAAAAGGCCTTTCGTTTCGCAGGCGGCACGGAGTAGTTGTATTAGCCATTAATCGCCATGGAGTGAACCTGCTTTCGAAGATCAGCAGGGTACGACTGCGATTCGGCGATGCTCTCTTAATACAGGGCAATCGTGAACAGGTTGAATTACTCGCGGCCGAGGGTCATGTATTGCTTTTGGAAGAGATTTCCGAAAAACAGGCGCGACCAGAAAAAAGGCGATGGGCGTTGCTGGCCTTCGGCGTCTTTCTTTTCTTCTCACTCACCCATCTTGTCCCGTTACCGATTGCCGTGCTGCTCGGCGTCATGATCCTGCTTGCCAGCCGGTCTCTGCGCATGTCAGAAGCTTATGAGATCATCGATTGGCGGTTGTTAATTTTGATTGCCTGCATGATCAGTTTTGGAGTGGCGATGGAAAAGACTCGCGCCGATGAGTACCTGGCAGACTTGATTGTGAAGGCCACTGGCCACTATGGTCCAGTTGCCGTATTGGCTGGATTTTTCCTTATGACGGTTGCTCTTACGCAGCCAATGTCTAATCAGGCCGCCGCTCTCGTCATGCTCCCAATATCGGTGAAGACTGCACTCGCGTTGGGACTAAACCCGAGAACATTTGCGGTTACGGTTACATACGCGGCTTCGTGCTCCTTTTTGACGCCGCTTGAGCCGGCCTGCGTGCTGGTTTATACGCCGGGACGTTATCGATTTTTGGATTTTCTGAAAGTGGGCTCGATTCTAACGATTGCAGTATTTGCGATCGTCATATGGTTGGTTCCGGTCTTCTGGCCATTCCAGCCGTGAAGATCACTCGCGCCAAGCCGCAAAGGCGCAAAGAAACTCCTTTAGAAACGCGCTTTGCGGCTTCGCTCCTTCGCGCGAGAAATATTTTCTTTCCGAGGAGGAAAACAGAAATTGAATTCGCCTCAAATCTCCGACAGCGGACCGTGGCAACGCGGTGAATACACGATCAGCACAGAGCGTTCGCGCCTCGACATAAAGCTGATTCACGACTTCATCAGCAACCATTCGTATTGGGGCACCGGTCGCTCCCCCGAGGTTGTGAAACGCTCAATCGAAAACTCACTGCCGTTTGGAATATACAAAGGTGACGAGCAAGTGGGATTCGCTCGCATCGTAACAGATTATGCCACGTTCGCGTGGGTGGCTGATGTCTTCGTGGTGCCGGAACACCGCGGGCACGGCTTATCAAAGTGGCTCATGGAAGTCATCATCGCTCATCCTCAGCTACAAGGATTTCGCCGGTGGGTATTGTCGACCAAAGACGCCCACGGGCTGTATGAGCAATTCGGTTTCGACAAGCTGCACCGGCCTGAACGTTGGATGGAACGTCCAGATCCCAACATGAAAGAAAGTCCGGATTACTGGCAGCCGTAGGGTTGTTAGTGTCTCGCCGGCGGCCGCGGCAGCATCTGAGCGTTCCAGTTATCGAATTCTTTCATCAGTTGCTCCAGGACCTCGGGATGCTTATCACCAACATCTGCCACCTCATGCTGATCGACCGATAGATCGTAAAGGCGGCGAACCTCACCATCGCGAAAGAATTTCCATTTCCCGGCTCGCACCGCATCCTGCGTATAGATCCGCCAGAAGAAAGTGCGATCACGCACTGGGCTCGTAGCTTTAATGACGGTCATTAGATCGTTTCCATCGAGCGAATGACCAGCAGCGGCCTCTGTTTTAGCGGCAGCAAGCATTGTCGCGGTCCAATCCATCGTAATTGCCATTTGCTGTGTTACGCGATTAGCGGGTACGACCCCTGGCCAGCGCACAATAGCGGGCACACGGATTCCACCTTCAAGCAGATCGCCTTTCTCTCCGGAGAAGGGCCATTGGTATGAGAACCGCTCACCACCGTTGTCACTTGTGAAGATCACCAAAGTCCTTCTATCAATGCCGGCGACTCTTAATGCTTTCATAACGCGACCAACACCTTCATCTAAACTCTTCATCATTTCGGCATACAACTTAAGAGACCCGCCGCCGCCCATCGTCACGGGCTCGATTCTCTTGTCGGTGAACGTGACGGTCTCGCCACCTTTGGGTCCCTGCCACGGCCAATGCGGCGCCGTGTAATGAAGACTCAGAAAAAAAGATCTGCTGCGATGTTGACGCACGTAATCCACTGCCCGATCGGTCAAGAGATCGGTGAGATAACCATGGCGTTCGACCGGAGTGAGGTTCTCGTACAAGTCGGGCTGACCGAGTCCATTTTTGTGGAGAAAATAGTCACCTGCCCCAGCCAGAATGCCAAAGAACTGATCGAACCCGTGCGCATTTGGACCCCACTCAGGACGAAAGCCAAGGTGCCACTTCCCGATTAGAGCTGTGTCGTAACCACTTTGTTTGAGCAATGACGCGATCGTGGGATGGCCAGGTTCCAGGCCAACATCACGGTTAGTGGCGGGTAATGGTTCTTGCAGGCCAATTCTTAGCCGGGCGGGATATCGACCAGTAATGTAGGCGCAACGCGTCGGCGTGCAAACAGCCGACGCCGAATAAGCGTCAGTAAACTTCGTGCCCTGCGAAGCAAGTAGATCGATATTAGGCGTGCGGTAGTCGGGTCGACCGTAACAACTGAGATCGCCCCAGCCCAAGTCGTCCGCGAGAATAAAAATGATGTTAGGACGGAAATTTTGAGGACGCGACGGCGCCTGAACGGATTGCGCTTTTCCCCGATCGCTTAATAGGGTTGCACCGGCGGCAAGGCTTTGGACGAATTTCCGGCGTGTCAGCTTCATGTGCGCTTAGTCTTCTCGGTTTTAATCCACGGCACGTCTTAATCGATCTTCCGCGAGTTGATCGGCAGCTTTGTTTGTTGTGATCCCCTGTGCTTCCGCGCTTTCAAAAATCCTCAAAATTGTATCGTAAATCTCGTCTACTTTTCTCGAAGCATGTTCTGCTTCCCAACCGAGAAGTTCGACGCAGCCATTCAAGACGCCGCCTGCATTGGCGACGTAGTCAGGAGCGTACAGGATGTTTCTGTCTCGGAGCCCCGCGCCATGCCGCTCCTCCAGTAGTTGGTTGTTGGCTGAACCCGCAACGATTTGGACCTTCAGTTCAGGAATTGTTTGATCATTAATAACACCACCGAGAGCGCATGGAGCAAAGACGTCTGCACGCGCGCTGAAAATCTCATCGGGTTGGACGGCCTCGGCCGCAAACTCATCAACGATACGTGACATGCTGTCGCGATTAACATCGGTGACGATAAGTTTAGCTCCTGCCTGATGCAGCAGCTTCGCTAAATGGTACCCGACGCTTCCGCAACCCTGGATCGCAACCGTCAATCCGGACAGCTCGTCGGTATCCCGGAGAAATCTGGTCGACGCTTGAATCGCACGAAACACTCCACGCGCAGTGTATGGTGAAGGATCACCTGAGCGGCCGAGAAGACCCGCAACGTGTTGAGTCTCAAGTCGGACAATCTCCATGTCTGCTGGAGTCGTGCCGACATCTTCTGCCGTGATGTAACGCCCTTTCAACGTGTCAATGAAACGTCCGTGCGCACGCAGTAAGGTCTCGCGATTTGGCGTCGTATTGTTGCCGATGATGATGGACTTGCCGCCTCCGAGTGGCAGCCCAGCTAGTGCGTTCTTGTAAGTCATGCCGTGCGACAGGCGTAAGGCGTCAGTGACTGCTTCTTCTTCGCTTGCGTAATTCCAAAAGCGGGTTCCGCCAACGGCTGGACCAAGTGATGTACTATGGATGGCGATGATGCCGTGGTAACCACTGACGGCATCGCGCCCGATCAGAACTTGCTCGTGATTAGTGTTCGTTACTTTCTCGGTTATTTCCATGTCTCAAGTGACCGCCACAAAGAAGCACAAAAAGCACAAAGTCAGCGAGAACCTTTGTGCTTTCTTGTGCTTTTGGTGGCTAAAAACTTTTGAGCGGACAGTGTTCCTATGGCGACGCCTTGCGATGTGTGAGCACGTTACACG
>JBKPJS010000639.1:0-4594 GCA_046730815.1 Acidobacteriota bacterium | reverse complement strand
AGGCTCCGTCGTCATTCAGATTCGGCGCCAAATTCACTTTCTAAACACACGACTTCCGCTTCTGCGAAAGCGATTGCGGGTATGGGGAGAGGCGCCGGTTTCGGTCCTCTCCCCAATTTATTTTCATTGCCAATTGCCGATTTCCAATTGACGATTTGGAACGGGCATCAATTGGCAATTGAAAATTGACAATCGGCAATCGTTGGGGCTTGATCTTAATCCGTTCCAGCGGTTAAATCAGCAAACCCGATCAGTTTTTCAGGGAGGTCTCCATGCCAGGCTTTACGTCCCTCCGCATTATTTCGACATACCGTTTTCTGTTAATCATACTCGGCGTGCTTCTTTTACCTGTGGGTGTCAATGCCCAGGGAAGCGGTAAATCGTCCCAGGGTACGGGCGGCAGCCATGTCATTCAGGGTTACGTTTTCTTTCCTTCCGGACGCAGAGCTGAAGGGACGATTATAGTAAGGCTCCAGTCTACGCAGTATGGTGAATTGCAAGTGGTTCCCGACTCCAGCGGCACCTTCACCTTCTCTAACTTAGGACCCGGTAACTACACGGTAATCGTTAATGCAGGTGAAGAGTACGAGCTTTACCGTGAAGGCGTTTACATCGACACTGACCTAAACCTTTCGCGTACGGGTGCCCGTCTTCCCACTACCACGCGAAGGTACACGGTGATGGCGCACCTGCAACCCAAAATAAAGTCCGGACATGCGAAAGCTTCGGTTGTGAATGCCGCGCTTGCTGAGGTTCCTGAGAAGGCGCGCAAGCTTTATGAAAGAGGTGTGGAGCAGGCACGCGCCGAAGATGTGTCGAAGGCGGCGGATAGTTTGAAAGAGGCGGTGGCGCTGTACCCGAATTTTCCACTCGCTCTCAATGAGCTCGGAGTGCAGTATCTGAAGTTGCGGCAGGTTAATAAGGCCATCGAGGTTCTCAAGCAGGCGTGCAAACTCAGCCCTGACGCATTCACTCCCAAATTGAACCTCGGCATCGCGTTACTCGAGTCAAAGCAGTTTAGCCAGGCTGAGGAGCAGCTCCGCGAAGCGTTGAAACGAAACAGCAACGCACCAACGGCGCACATGTACCTGGGAATTGCCCTGGTACGTCTAAACAAGTATGAAGAAGCTGAAAAGGAACTCGTCGTCGCTACTGTTTCAAGTGGCAATCAACTCGGGCTGGCAAGTTATTATCTCGGTGGCATCTATTGGAAAAAGAATGACTATCCACGCGCGGTCGAGCAGTTGGAGACCTATTTACGCTTGACTCCAAATGCCGCGGATGCGGACCGCGTACGTGCGACCATCAAAGATCTTCGTAGCCGCACACCAAAAAGTAATTAGAAAGGACGCAATTCATTCATGAGTGCAAACAGGTTATTGGTTTTGACTTTGACGACAAGCCTGGTGCTTTTATCGGCGTTCTCAGCCAGGGCCCAGGCGCCCGGAAGTTCACGTGGACTTGCCAGTGGCAATGGTAACAACCAGATTCAAGGCCGCATCCATTTTCCCTCGGGGCAGACTGTTAGTGGCAAGACTGTGAAAGTCAGCCTGGAAAGCGTGAGCGCGTTAGGATCAATGTCGACCGCCGCCGACCAGGATGGTGTTTTTCGGTTTACCAGTCTTCCGCCGAGCGCATATACGATCGTAGTCGATGCCGGCCCCGAATATGAGAAGGCCAGAGAACCCGTAACCATCGATCCTGAAAGTCGCGGTCGCATCCTCCAGGTTGCTATTCACCTCCGCCCGAAAATCAGTGCGTCAAACCCTGCCTTTGCCGGCGTACCGGAAAAGGCCCTCAATCTTTATCAAAAGGGCGAGGCAGCGGCGAGGAAGGGTGACGCGAAGGCGGCAGTTGAATCGCTTAGTGCGGCCGTGGCAGCTCATCCAAACTTTCCAATTGCGCTGAGCGAATTAGGATCGCAGTACATAATTCTGAAGCAGTGGGACAAAGCCGGTGAAACGTTTGATGCACTGCTCAAACTGAAACCTACCGACGCGGCGCCACATCTCAATCTCGGCATCGCACTCTTCAATCAGAAGAAGCTGGAGGACGCCGAGTCGCACCTGCGCAAAGCACTCGAGCTAAATAGTGCGGGGCCGACCGCGCATTATTATCTTGGCCTGACTCTGGTCAGTCTCAAACGTTATGACGATGCTCTGAAAGAGTTTGAGACGACGATCAGTAGCGGCGGTGAGAATCTCGCGCTGGCCCACAAGTATCTCGGTGGTCTTTACATGAGTGCCCGAAAGAATCAGCAGGCTGCCGACGAGTTGGAGAAGTATTTGAAATTGGATCCAAAGGCGCCTGATGCCGACCGCATCAAGGGAACTATTAAGGACCTGCGAAGCAAGCAGTAGGATCGATCCACAGATTAAACAGACTGATCTGTGTAATCTGTGGATTAGCTATCTCTTCAGATCGAGGAGGTGTCCGAGTTTCTCTTTCTTGGTACGCAGATAACCGGCGGCGTCTTCAGAGGAATCAACCTCAATCGAAACTCGTTCGACAATCTTCAACCCGGCCTCTTCCAGCGCCCGCAGTTTCTGAGGATTGTTTGAAATGACCTTCACGCGGCACAGGCCCAGGTCAAAAAGAATCTCCGCGCACTGGCGATAATCTCGCAAGTCAACGGCCAGGCCGAGTCGTTCATTTGCTTCCACCGTATCCGCTCCCTGGTCTTGCAGAGCGTAGGCGCGAATCTTGTTTACAATCCCGATGCCGCGACCTTCCTGCTGCTGGTAAACAACTGCTCCCCGCCCTTCCTGCTGTATCATCTGCATGGTTTGGTGTAGCTGACGCCCACAGTCGCATTTGATTGACCCAAAGACGTCACCGGTAAGGCACTGAGAGTGAATGCGGACCAAAGTCGGTATATTGCGGTTCATCTCACCTTTGAAGAGGACGACAAACTCTTCATTTGTCGTCAGTGAGCGGTAAGCCGCAATCTGAAAGTCTCCCCACTCGGTCGGTAAACTCGCTACTGCGACGCGCTCGACCGTACCGGTCTCAACTGAGTCGCAACAAGTTCCGGCTACAGGCGGTTTTTCCAATGAGTATACTTCCATGGCAGTAAATCGGAGTAAAATTGAGTTCGGTATTATACCGCACGCTCCCGCGAACGTTAAATAGGTCCTATATTTTTGAAACACACTAACGAGCAGCGCGTGTAATCTCCAGCGTTTGCGATTGCTTCCTCAGGCCGTGTATGCTTCTTCGGCCGGCCTGCCGTAGGTTTTCGGTAAGGAAATTTCTCGAGTGAATAATAGTCTCAACCTGGCCTCAAAACCGTTTAATAATCGGGTTCTTCCGTGGGCTTTGACCGCGATTGTGCTCTTCGTCTCGCTCGTCGGCTTGGTTCTGGTGGTGCGCCTGACTACGAGGGCCAATCAGGAGGCAGCTACCGCACAAGCGGAAATCAACGCATTAAAGCAAAATGAACATGGCCTGCTCGAGGCAGCCCAGCAGATGAAGAACTCGTTCACGCCCGACCAGCAGCAAGCTTTACCTGCCGCTCACGAATTGGTCGATCGGAAAGCGTTCTCATGGTCGCGCTTGCTCGCAGACCTCGAGTCGTCTCTTCCGGGCAACGTCAGGGTTTCCCGGATTGCCGTGCGTGACGTGACCAGGCAAGCCAATCAAACCATCGCGCAACTCGATCTGGCCGTCTTCGCCAAAAACTCGTCCACCATCAGCGATATGATCTCGGCGATGCACCAGGAAGGCATTTTCGAAGCAGAGCTCCGGAATCAGAACCTGCAAAAAGGTCGTGGTGAAAGCGGAACTGAATACGAGCTCTTTGTGATTTACCGGTCGCGCCCCGGCTATGCGAACGAGAGTGTTGCCGAAATTGACGGCGCTCCCAAGGCAGGCGGCGAGGTTCGCAGATGAATGCAGAACTGAAGACAGAACCTCGAACTCCCAACCGCGCTTACAACGCGCGCTTCAGTGAGTTTCGCAAATCGCGCCGAGGGAAGATGTTCGGAGTTGCTGAAGTTGTAGCCCTGGCGGGCAGTTGCTTTGTGCTTATTCTCGTCTTGTTGAGTTATCTCTATTTTCTCGTGCCCGCTCGCTCACGCATCGCTTCGTTGAATGCCGATCGCAAACAGTTGCAGACCAATCTGCAAACACTCAACGGCGTTGTAAATAAGGAAACCGACACGAAGAATCAAGTCGATCGGGTTGCCGCCAGCCTGGAGAAGTTTGAGACGGGACACCTGATGCGACAGGATCAAGGTCGCCTGGATTTATATGAAGAGCTTAACCGGCTCATCGTGAAGAACGGAGTACGAAACACTTCGGGTCCGACCTACACACCCCTCGATCCAACCGGCATGAAAGCGACTTCCGGAAAATCCATAACCACGAAGTGGCAGAGTTTCTACCCCGGGATCGCGGTGATGGTTACTGTTGAAGGACAGTATCAGGACGTTCGTCGCTTTATCCGCGACGTCGAGCGAAGCAAACAGTTTGTTGTCATCAACGAAGTAGAGCTGCAACGCGCGAACGAGAACAGTGCGCCGGCTTCTGCCGAGGAAGGTGGTTCGGGCACTAAGGGGTCGCTTGTGAGTCTCCAGTTAAATATGACTACCTA
>JBKPJS010000638.1:0-4222 GCA_046730815.1 Acidobacteriota bacterium | reverse complement strand
ACGTTCACATGACCCGGTCCGTATGAACCCGTCGGCTTTGGCGCTGTGAAAAAGTGAGCGCAGTTCCTCTGACCACAATCGCACCGAGCGAGCACAGGCAGATCTCGTATCTGCCCAACGAGATCGGCCCGCCCGGCCTCTTTCGTCAGGCTCTCCAATTCTGCCGCGAACGCCGAAAAGATCTCGTTGATCGTTTGAACGGTCATCGTCGCTTTTCGTCTCATGAGGCTATCTGCCATTTGAATCCCGGACTTCTTTCTAAACAGTACTTGAATTCTATTCTGTCTCCGGCGTTAGCTCCGCGGAAATCATAAAACCATAGAGGGTGCGTTAGCCCGGATTCATATTCGCCTATCACTATCTCGTCAAAGACAGTGATGGTTGTTGCTAACATTAAATTCAGTTGCTCAGCGATTTTCCTGGGGAGATCCATTGTCCCTGTAGATAGATTCGCCTTCGCATCGCAACTCCGATTGCCGCTCGTACTAGTAACTTCGATTGCCTTCTCGGCTGTCAACTCAAATACTCTGCCGAGTTTGATTCTATCCCGCCGAACCCGCAGCGCCATATGCTCTTTGTGCGGGTCGCAGAGATAAGCATCTATGGTGACTCGCTCCGGAATGAAGATACCACGGCGGCATAGCTGTGGGGCTAAGTTAACAGTGATCGCCACCTGTGGCTCCTTACTTAACGCCTGCTGCATGGTTTCAGTGATCACTATGTGGAGCGGGCGGGGATGAACATACGACGCGGCATCGCTCTGGATATAGTCCCGAATATATTCCGTCAGCCCGAGCCTCTCAATAACATGTTTTGCGGACTTTAATGATCGAGCGTGTATGTCGAGCAGCGTGATCTGAATCTGATCAGCTTTGAATTGCGTGACCAACGGCATAACCAGAGTTGCAAATGGACCACAGCCGGCATAAAGGATTTCAATTGCCTGATTAGTGAAACGCTGTTGCGCCTCCAGCAATGCAGCGTATATTCCTCGAAAAAATTTCAACGTGCGGGCAGCATCGCTCACACACCGCGCAGCATTTATCGGTGAGAGGCCTTCGCCAAACGGTAAGGCGGTACTAATGGAGTCAGAAGAATCGTCATTCATGCCTGACAGGTGCGAAAGTAAAGAGTGAACCTTTAAGACAGCGTGATTGAGTTCCCTATGGTTATCTGACAGCAATAATACATCGATGATCTCTCGCAGTTGCTCCAAAGGCGAGAGCCGGGAGGAGATCGAGTAAGAAAAAGGCTTCGGCTTTCTGTTCATTCTGTGAAGCTATAAGCGTATTAGAAAGGCGCCAAACTGATGAGCGCCAGTGACGCGAAGCCGCACCTTGTTGAGGATCAGTTTGTTTCGTTCAGGAGCGACTACATTAGCGAATAGTTGGATCGTTCCAGCAGTGCTGCGGTGAAATAACTGCGGCGCAGTCGATTGCACCACTTACTTAATTAGAAGATATCTTTCGCTTAGTCCTTCCATTTCAAAATAGGCCAACTTGCCTGGAATGCATGATACAAGAGCCCCGGCATCCATTCCCACTATTTCCGATAGAGCAGCGGTGAGATCGATTCTTTACCATCGAGACTTGTATGCTCCGACATCACTGCTCCAAAGCAAGAACGGCTGCCAGAGTTGGCAGCCGTTCATGGTTGATAGAAATGGTCGGGACGACTGGATTCGAACCAGCGACCTCACGCACCCCAAGCGTGCGCGCTACCAGGCTGCGCCACGTCCCGTGTCCCTGACTTAGTATCCTGCCAAAGAACAAAAGTCAAACGGCAGCCGAAAGGCTGAACCCTGACTCACTTCGCTCGACCCTTGTTTTCCTGCTCGAGTAAAGAGAGCAACTCGCGAAGCTCGGATGCTAGCTGCTTCAATCCTTGTCGCTCTTCCGCTGTGCGCGGCGCAACAGTACGCGCATGATTAGTTGGTTGTGCAACTTCAGCAGTCGTGGTTTCAGCGTGTCCATCTTCATCGGCGACCACTTTCAACTTTCCACCACCGCGAAGTTCATTTGTGAGTCGCTTCTTGGCGCCCGCGATCGTGTACTGATCTTCGTAAAGCAATTCTTTAATCCGCAACGCCATCTCCACGTCGCGCTTGCGGTAGACACGTTGGCCAGCGCGGTTCTTTTGCGGCGCGAGCATGGGAAACTCCGACTCCCAGTAACGCAGCACGTGAGCTTGCACACCCGCGAGTTCGCAAACTTCTCCGATTTTGAAAAATAGCTTTTCAGGTATGGCTACAGCAGGACGACTCATCTATTGAATTCCGGAGCTGGCTCTCTTAGTCGGGCGTTGCAATTGGGAAAGTCTTTGGCGAGTTCGCCAACATCGTGCGACGCGACATGTTACCCGCGCAGAGTTTGACGTGTCAATACTTACACTTAGCGCGTCTGACTTAAAACTTTTTCTTAAAGGTATCGCGTTAAGGCTAACCCTACTCTGCGAATCTGTCGATAACTGTTATAATCCGCCGTCCCACGCACAATGCCGGAAGGAAACGATTCCAAACAGTGACAACCTCGCCAACGGTTCTTCGCCTGGCTTCACGACTCGACGAAGTCGGTTTTTCCGATATCGTAAAGCTTCGCAACCGCATCATGGAGTTGCGCGATCAGGGCGCGACGGTTTACCAGTTCGAAGGTGGTGAACCTTTCATGTCCACTCCTGAATCCATCAAGGAAGCAGCGAAACGAGCGCTCGACGACAATCAAACGCGTTACGCACCCTCGTCAGGCATCCCCGAGCTTCGCGAAGCGATCGCCGAGAAGCTTCGCACTCGAAACGGCATCGCAGCGCAGCTCAAGGATGTGATTGTTGTTAACGGCGGAATGCAGGGACTGTTTGGCGCTTTTCAGTCAGTGGTGAACCCGGGCGATGAAGTACTTCTCTTCTCGCCTTACTGGACACCGATCAAAGACCTCGTGGCCCATTGCCAGGGCCGCAGTGTTTTCGTGCCGACAAAAGAAGCTCGCGGATCAGGTTTTCAAACAACGCTCGCGCGCTATTCAACTGAGCGAACGCGAGCAATCTATTACAACACTCCGCAGAACCCGAGCGGCGTGGTGTTCACGCCGGAAGAAGCAAAAGCAGTCGCTGAATTCGCGCAGGAGCGCGACCTTGTTGTTATCGCCGATGAAGCGTACGAAGATCTGGTCTACGATGGTGAGCATTTCTCGATCGCTTCGCTCGAGGGAATGTCTGAACGCACCATCAGTTGCTTCACGTTCTCCAAGTCGTATGCGATGACTGGATGGCGACTTGGTTACGCAGTCGCGCCTGAGCCCTGGATGACCGGCTTGAGAAAAGCAACTCTGTACTCGTCGAACGGTGTTTCAACTCCAACGCAGTGGGCCGGCCTCGCGGCGATGAGTATCGATACCGCTATACTCGCGCAGATCAAAGATCAGTATCGCTTGCGTCGCGATCTGCTGTTATCAGGTCTGAACGATATTGGTCTTGCTTGCAAACCTCCGGCAGGTGCGTTCTATGCCTTCCCCGACGTCACTCGTATCAGCAAAGACAGCCGCGAAGCAGCGGACATATTGCTGAACAGCGCGCAGGTTGCCGCCGTTCCGGGAACTGTCTTTGGAGCAGAAGGCGAAGGTCACTTGCGTTTCTCTTTTTCAACTTCAATCGAAACTATAGAAGCAGGGCTTGATTCCCTTCGTCGTAATCTTTAAGGATGAAAGACGAGCAGGAAAAACCTCGCGGCCCCGGCTCGCCACGAAGCGAATTCGAATTCATAAACTCACTTCGACAACGCGCCGGATCAATCACCACTAAATCACTCGTCGCAGGCATTGGAGACGATGCGGCGGTCTTTCGCGGCGCTGCCGGCAAGGAAACAGTCATCACGGCTGATCTGCTGGTTGAAGACATCGACTTTCGGCGCACAACCACACCGCCTTACTTTCTGGGCCACAAGGCACTCGCAGTTTCCCTTTCAGACATCGCGGCAATGGGCGCACGGCCGCGCTGGTCGTTAGTATCCATTGGCGTGTCCGATGACATCTGGCAAACAGATTTTGTCGAGCGTCTCTACGATGGCGTCCTGGATCTAGCGCAGCGTTATGGTGTCCAGTTAATTGGCGGTGATACATCACGCACGACCGACAACATCGTTATCGACTCGATCGTCGTCGGTGAATGCGGGCCAGGAATGTCGGTGATGCGAACGGGCGCTAGTCCCAGCGACGAGATCTTTGTTACCGGT
>JBKPJS010000637.1:0-4288 GCA_046730815.1 Acidobacteriota bacterium | reverse complement strand
AAGTAAGGCTCTGGGATACTGTGTCCGGCCGGGAGAAGATCACTCTGCCTGTTGTCGATCATGATTGGCGGCGGATAGTGGAGGATCTCTCAATCTCTGCCGACGGACGTTTGCTCGCGTCGAACCTTGGCGGCATCGCACGGTTGTGGGAAGTGGCAACCGGCAAAGAAGTTCGCCGCTTTGTTCCTGAGAATGGACCACAAGACCGGCAAGCGGAGCGGGCGCTCCTGTCACCGGATGGCAAATGGTTCGCGGCGTATTTCATTTCGCCGAATGAGCGCTCCTATAAAGTGGTTCACCTCTGGAACCTTGAGAGCGGTCAGCATCAGCAGTTTGAAAGTGAGATTTACCTTGACTGGCAATTCTCAGCGGACTCGAGGCTTCTTGCGCTCACGGCGACTGTCGACAAAGGCAAGACGACTGAACGATCCGTTGCAGAAATTTGGGATGTTCTGAACGCCAAGCGCGTAAAGGTAATTGAACCTCCGCGTGAGTGGCGCGGCGCCTACACAGTTGCGTTCTCGCCAGACGCAAAGCTGCTTGCCATCGGCGGCTATAAAAAGTTTGGCATTTTTTCGGTTGAGTCGGGAGAGTTGCTTGTATCCGAAACTCACCATCAGGCTGGTTTCTTTCAAGATTCGGAGTTGCCCAGTGAGGTGAGCGATATTGAGTTCTCGCCGGATGGCAAAGTCCTGCTTACTGGAGGAAATGACCACACAGTTAAGCTCTGGCGCATTACGTAGAGTAACCCAACCTCCACGCTTGTCAGCACCACACCTCTCACCGTATCCTGCAACTCAGCCGTACGAAAATGTATTGATTCGGCTGGGAAATCACTATTTTTAGAATCGGGTAAGGCAACGACGCGCGCGGAGCACCGCATCACAGCCCGCGTTGAGGGTACTGGGCCTTCGCACCGCATCCCCACGCGGGCATTAAAGAAGAAACAGTGCTGCTCCCTTGAAAGTCGCGGAAGCGTGAGAATCGTGCCACACGAACCGGAAGTTTGTTAGATATCTTCCGAGTTTTGCCCGAGCAAGTGAACACGTGACCGCAGCCGAAACCGAGACACCGCAAACGACAGATTATGAGCTGGCGCAGAAAGCCGCCCAGGGCGATATGGGAGCTTTCGAGGAGCTTTACCAGCGACATAATCGCCGCGTCTACTCGCTCTGCCTGAGAATGACCGGCAACGTCTCGGAGGCTGAAGATCTCGCACAGGAGGTCTTCATTCAGCTCTTTCGAAAAATCGGTAGTTTCCGGGGCGAATCCGCCTTTACGACCTGGCTGCACCGGCTCACCGTTAATCAGGTGCTCATGCATTTCCGCAAACGCGGCGTGCGCATGGAGCAGACGACTGAAGACGGAGAAACGCCGACTCAGATAGTGAAAGGGACGGAAAACCCTAATTCCATGCCCGTCGTTGACCGCATAGCGCTCGATAAGGCTATCGCTCAACTGCCGCCCGGTTATCGGACGGTATTTACGCTTCACGACATTGAAGGGCATGAACACGAAGAAATTGCCAGGATGCTGGGGTGTTCAGTAGGTACGTCGAAGTCGCAATTACACAAAGCCAGGATGAAATTGCGCGGGCTTCTGAGGCAACAGAAATCGAGTGAATAGCCTCGAAGCTATGAGCCAGTAAATCAGTTTGTCGCGCGTACCGAGCTTTAACGCAGTCTTCCCTTGATTGATGACAACCGAAAGGTTCTGTCTGGAGACAGTTTTATTCCAATTGTGTGCGCGAACTTATGAGACAGAGCGAAGGTGGTAAGCAATGAACTGCGAGACATGTCAGGGACTCATTCACGATCTAATCGACGGTAGTATCAGTCGCAGCGATGAGTCTACTCTTAATACGCACCTGACAGAGTGTTTGGATTGCTACAGTGTTCGACAGGATCTCGCGTCAATCGTGGATTTCTGCCGCACGCAGCGAGGCCATTACGAGGCGCCGCCAAATGAACAGGCGCTCTGGCTTCGCATCCGGAACGTGATCGAAGCAGAACGGCCGGGCACGGTCCCGGTCAATTCGAAACCGCAACGTTCGTTATTTGGCTGGATGGGCCGCAGTTGGGAGCTTTCATTACCGCAGTTGGCAGCGTCGACTGTAGCGATTGTTTTGCTGGTGTCGCTAATGACCGTGGTTGGTCTGCGTCGTTGGGGTGGCTACGGAACGCCAACGCCTCAGCCCCCGGTGGAAGTTTCAACTGTAAATGATCGTATCTGGCAGCGGCGGCAAGTGATTGACTACTGGAACCAGCGAGTTGAACTCAACAAGACACGTTGGAGTTCTGAGATGCGCGAGACTTTCGACCGCAACATGAAAGTCATCGACCAGACGGTTGCCGATACAATTAACGAGTTGAACCGGAATCCGCACGACGAGGTTTCCGAGCAGATGCTCAATGAAGCGTTGAACGACAAACTCGCGTTACTGAAAGAATTTTCTGATTTGTAATTTGATTAAAAGCCCCACAGTAATGAAAACCAGATTAGTAACCAGGCGCCCATTAGTTCGCGCCGGCGTCCTTGCAGTTGGCGCGCTCCTCGCGTTAGGGTCGCTGTCCTTTACTGTTCGAGCCCAGCAGCAGCTTTCGAAGCGCTATCCGGCCGGAAAAAACGTTCGCATCGAGTTGAAAAACATCTCGGGCACGATCGTCGTCGAGTCGTGGAATAAAGATGAGATTCGTCTTTCCGCAACTCTCGAATCGAAGCACGCTCACGTAGTTCCCAAACAGATCGATGAGTGTCTCATGGTCGATGTGATGAGCGACAATCGGGGCGTCGGCGATGTTGGCGATATCAATTTCAAACTTCAAGTGCCTGTTAATTCATCGGTCGATCTGGAAACGCGTCGCGGCAACATTAGCGTGGCCAACATTCGTAGTGGTTTGGTGCGGGCCCACGTTTCGTCTGAAGGTGACATCGAGCTAACGAACATCAGCGCGTCGCACGTGATCGCGCAGAACGTCATTGGAAACATCTTCTTTGACGGCGAGTTTTCCAGCGGCGGCACTTACGAGTTCAAATCAAACAGGGGTGATATCACGATTCGCATTCCCGGTAGCTCAGCTTTTCGCCTCGTCGCGGCGTCGCCGATGCGGAAGATTCAGTTGAATGATTTCTGGAACAACAATTTCAAGACGCAGGACGGTAGAAAGTATGTAGGCGATGTTGGCGACGGCCGCTCATCCGTGTCAGTCACCAACTTCAGCGGTCAGATTACATTTTTGCGAAGGTAATCACCCTCGCATTTGAAATGGCAAGCTACAGATTTGGGACGTTGCGGTCAGGCAACGTCCTTTTTTTGTTTTCGATTGCAGGAAACGCGCGCTACTATGGCGACGATGATCAAATTCGTTCTTCTCTTGTTGCTTCTCCTCCTTGTTGGTACGCCTGCGTTGGCCCAGAGTCCTTTACTGACGCGCACTACCACGCGGCATGAGACGCGTCACTTCGCTTATGGCGGCACGGTGACAGTCATTGGGGCTCCGCGAGGTTCGGTGACGGTTGAAGGCTGGCCGCGCAATGAAGTTCAACTGACGGCCGATATCGAGCTTAAAGCTGCGACGGAAGCCGATCTGGACCAACTCGCCACGGTGAACACTTTCGTCTTCGACGAAGATTTGAATCATTTGAGCGTGCTCACTACCGGCACACACGATCGCGTGTTTATGAAACGATCGGCGAAGAACTTTCCCAAGACACTGCTCAACTTGCCCTGGAAGATCGATTACCGTCTGCGCGTCCCTTTGAATACTGATTTGGAAATAAATGCGGGCCATGGATCGGTGAAGCTTTCAAATGTCGAAGGGGCTTTGCGCGTCAGCGCTACGGAAAGTGAAACTGCGTTGACGCTTACTGGAGGTGTGGTCTCCACTACGGTCACTGCGGGTGCGATAACGTTTACGATTCCGACGCGAAGCTGGCGCGGCGGTGGCGCAGACATACGCATCGCCTCGGGAACGATAAACGTCGAGTTACCGCCCGGCTTCAGTGGCGACATTGACGCCGAGGTCCTCCGGACCGGAAAGATCGTGAACACCTACGAAGGACTCGAGTCGCGCGAGAAGCCTGGTATAACGGAACGCACCGTCCGCGCCCGCGCCGGTGCGGGTGGGCCGTTCTTTAAGTTTACAGTTGGTGACGGGACGGTGAATATTCGGAGGGCGGGAACTTAATGAGTATCAAATCAGACAAATGGATCCGGATGATGGCTAGCGAGTACAGGATGATCGAGCCCTACGAGCCGGGCCAGGTTAAACAAGTCGATGGAAAGAGA
>JBKPJS010000636.1:0-3028 GCA_046730815.1 Acidobacteriota bacterium | reverse complement strand
ACAACGCCTCGACATCTTAATGTTTGATACTCCGCAGCCGGCTGAGATTATCGGAATTGTAGGCAACGTGAGATACGACAGTTTGGTTGATGAGTCGCCGCCGGCAGCTTACTTTCCACATCCGGACCTTGTTTATTCGTTGATGACACTCGTGATTCGCACCGATGGCGACCCGTCAGCGATCGCGCCCGCGGTGCAGCGAGAGATCCGCACACTTGATCCGAATCAACCTGTTTCGGACGTGCGCACGATGAGCCAGGTGATGTCTGAATGGGTCGCCCGTTCGCGCTTCAATACGCTGTTGCTCGGGCTTTTTGCCGCGCTCGCCACTTTGTTGTCAGCGGTCGGGATCTTCGGCGTGATGAACTATTCAGTTGCTTTGCGGACACGCGAGATTGGACTAAGACTCGCAGTCGGCGCGCAGCCGCGACAGGTGTTGCTGCTGATCCTGAAACAGGGATTTGTGCTGACGGTTGTCGGAGTTTTGCTTGGACTAGCGGCAGCGTTCGCGCTGACGCGTTTGTTGTCAGGGCTGTTGTTTGGAGTTGGGGCAGTTGACATGACGACGTTCACGACGATCTCGTTACTGCTGGTGATCGTATCTCTGCTAGCGTGTTATTTGCCGGCGAGACGAGCGATGAAGATCGATCCGTTACAGGCATTACGGTACGAATAAGTCGAACAGAATGAACAGGATTTTCAGGATTTACATGATAAATCCTGAAAATCTTGATCATCCTGTCCAAAATACTGTTACGCTTTACGCCCGATGGCCGCGCTGGAACAGACGGGCGAGTGGAGTCGGACCGCGGGAACCAAGCTTGGCTGGCTTATTGTCGGCAGATTGGCTGTCGCACTCGTGCTCAGCGTCGTGGCAACGCTCTGGACGGGAGCAGGAGAGTCGATCAATAAAAGTCTCGGCCTCCTCACGATCGTCGCTTGCCTCACGATTCTCTATTCACTGATCTATCGTCTTTCGAAAAATATTCTCTTCCAGGCCCGGTTCCAACTTACAGTTGACGTTCTTCTCGTCACCTGGCTCGTTTGGAATTCCTACGTTATCCAATCACCTTACTTAGCGCTCTACATCGTTATCATTGCCATCTCGAGCCTGTTTCTTGGACCACGTGAGGCGGTTGTCACGTCAGTTGGGTGTGCGGTGGCGTTCACGGCCTGCGCACTTCAAATCACCGGCCTCGCCGGACAAAGCGATCAAAGGAAACTTGTCGGCGGTTCGCTATCGCAGACGATTCAATGGGTCGGACTATTTGACGTTTCTTTCCTGGTAGTCGGACTACTTTCAGCACGCCTCGCCGAACGACAGTCACGATCCGACGTGCGTCTGCTGGCCGCGACGCAATCGCTGGCTAACTTGCGCGCGTTGCACGAACGGATCGTGGCCTCCATTCGTTCGGGCCTCGTTACTACGGACCTTGAAGGTCGCATCTTCAGTTTCAACGCCGCGGCACAGGAGATCACCGGCTATCGCGAGGAAGTTATTCGGGGCAAAGACGTATCGATTCTTTTCGGCCAGATGAAGGAACACATCGCCGAAACGCTGCGCGCGCGGGAAACCGGTGAGACCGTCCCGCGTTTCGAAACGAACTGTGTGACTTCTGAAGGCATGCGACTTCGTCTCGGCTACAGCATCTCGCCGCTATCGACCGAATCGGGTGAAACCACCGGAATGGTGATCACCTTTCAAGACCTGACGCAGGTTCGCACTCTCGAGGAGACGTCGCGGCGCCAGGATCGGCTGGCAGCGATTGGCCGCATGGCAGCCTCAATCGCTCATGAGATTCGAAACCCACTCGCCGCTATGCGTGGCTCGATCCAGATGCTGCGTTCAGAAATGGACAACGACTCGTCGCAGACGGAATTGATGGAAATTATCCTGCGCGAGTCTGATCGGCTTAATCGAATCATCACCGACTTTCTCAGTTACGCCAGGCCTCGTTTTCTTAGCCAGGCAAAAGTTGACGTCGGAGACCTGCTGTATCAAACGTTCGCTTTGATGCGACACAGTCCGGAGATCGCCGCGAACCAGAGCATCGTGGAAGAGTTGCCGAACGAGCCGGTCTTTGCGGAAGCGGACGAAGGGCAGTTGAAGCAAGTCTTTTGGAACCTCGCACGCAATGCGCTCCAGGCGATGCCGCAAGGTGGAACGTTGCGCGCTACACTCGAAAAGAATTCAGACAACCGGCTCCGCATCGCCTTTTCAGATACTGGACGCGGCATGTCGCCCGATCAGGTTGAACACCTTTTCGAACCTTTCTCTTCGACGACCGGAGGAACCGGACTCGGTCTTTCAATTGTTTATCAAATCATTCGCGATCATGGTGGTACAATCAACGTGCGCAGCCGCGTGGGACAAGGCACGACTATCACCCTCGAGTTACCAGTTGCGGCGACGAATGGTGACGCCGCTGTTGAATCCAATTAGCTATGGCCAACCTTCTGATTGTTGACGACGAACTCGGGATGCGCCAGTTTCTAACGCATCTACTCCAGCGCGAAGGGCATGCTGTACGCGTTGCGGAAAATGGATATGACGCAATCGCGCAAATGCACCAACACGCTCCCGATCTGATCATCTCAGACATCAGAATGCCTGATATGGGCGGCGTCGATCTGTTACGTGCGGCTAAGGAGCTGCTTCCGGAAGTCGAAGTAATAATGATGACGGCGTTCGCCAACGTCGACACTGCGCGTGAGGCATTTCTCGTCGGCGCGTACGACTTCGTTCAGAAGCCATTCGATAATGATCTCCTCAAGGAAACAGTCACACGCGCGCTGGAAAAGATCTCACTCGTAAAAGAGAAGGAAGCGCTACTCGAAGAAAACAAAGCGCTGATCCAGGGACAGCGTACACGGGGCAAACTCGGAAACATCATTGGGCGAAGCGCACGTATGCTGGCCCTGTACCAGATGATCGAAACTGTCGCGCAGGTGCAGTCGACGGTTTTGGTCACGGGCGACTCCGGTACAGGAAAGGAGCTCGTTGCCCGCGCGATTCACGATCTGAGCC
>JBKPJS010000635.1:0-5520 GCA_046730815.1 Acidobacteriota bacterium | reverse complement strand
GCGGTGAACGTTCTGATACCCACCTGGACCAGCCGCTTCACCAGTTTCAGCTCCATGATGCGCGCAAATGGCGATGCGTGAGAATTACGGTTGCCCTGGTAGCTGTCGTAGATATCCGGATGCGCGTCGAAGTGAAGCACGCTCAGATTATTAAACTTTCGCGCGAACGCCCTGACGATTGGATAGGTGATGGAGTGGTCGCCACCGAGCGAGATAGGCGCGAGACCGTCCGCGATCAGCGTGTAGATCGAGTTTTCGATCAACGCAGACATCTCGCTGCCCGCCACCGGCTCGATATCGCCGGCGTCAAAGAAGATTGAATCGTCTGAGAGATCGGTCCCGTTCTCGCTCATCAGGTTCCAGGCATCGGAACGCAATGCAGCGCGAATTTGCGGCGGCGCATCGGCCGCGCCTTTGGTGAACGACGAGTTTTCGTCGTAGCGAATTCCGATGAGTGCGAGTTTGGCGCGTTGTGCTGTCGTGGGAGGCATGTCGAAGCTCGGTTTGTTTACATTTTACGACGCGAATGAAGTGGTGCACCCGGCAGGGCTCGAACCTGCGACCTTCTGATTCGAAGTCAGACGCTCTATCCAACTGAGCTACGAGTGCACGATGGGGAATGGTAAATGGTTCGCGGCGAATGGTAAAGGCCGGAAGTCATTTCGTACAGGATTGCAGGATTAGCATGATTTACATGTCAATCCTGATAATCATGTAAATCCTGTAAACTTATTTCCCCTGGAAATTTGTTCGAATAAACCTCACCAGTTCGGTAATTTCTTCCGGTCTGAGCTTGTCTTTGAAGGCCGGCATCTCTTCTTCGCCATTCGTTATCATTTTCGTAAGCTGCTCGTCTGTGTGCTTGATGGCATGCGCCGCCTTTAACGAAGGGACCTTGATCTGTTTGTTGTCCACCTTGGCGAGGCCGCCTTCAGCGTTCGGGCCGTGGCATGCTTCGCAATTCTTTGTAAAGTTGGCGCGAGCTGCCGCGAACTGATCTACAGATGCAGCAGGCGATGCAGCAGGCGCAGCGGCTGTGGGTGTCGATGTGTTGGTTGGCGCGGCGGTTTCAGTACAGGCGGCGGCGATCAATGCGATGGCGATGCAGGTTAGAGCAAGCGAGATTAGTTTCATCAGATAGTTTCTCCGGGAATATATTAGCCACAGACTACACGGATGACACAGAGCAAGTCATCTTTTCAACTTCACTACCCATTCACCGATCTCTCTCATCTGTTGCTCCGTGAGTTTCTCGGAGAAGGATCTCATTGGGGGCTGAAGACCGTAAGCTGCGGGGTCTTTTAGTAACGCAACGATGTCGTCAACTGTGCGACGTGGTTTCGCAGACACATCAAGCAGCGGCGGAAATCTCAATGTTCCTTGTCGTGCTCCTTCGCCATGTTCGCCATGGCAGTTGACGCAAAACTTTCTGTACATGACCGGCGGCTCTTCTGGAGCCATTTCGGAACTCGCCGCAGCAAGCTGGAGCGACGCCGGTTTGAATGGCGTGCGCCGCGCTGCCTCTTCCTGAGCTGCTTGTCTCGATAGTTGTTTCGCTGTCTTTGGATCGCGGCGGTCGCTGAGATATGAAGCCGTTGTCATCATGACCACCAAAACAACGCATGCTAAAAGGATCACACTGCCAAGTAATCTTTGCGATCTGAGCCACGGCAACAACACCAGAATCAGAAGCGCGATGCCTGGAAGCACTAAACCCACCAACGATCCCACGCCTCCCGGGATGTACTTCAGAGTTTGATACAGCCAAAGAAACTGTGAGCCGGGCCGAGGCAGATAGTCTGCCGTCATCTCCGCGACTGATGGTCCAAGCGGCGCGGGATGCTTCAACGACCAAACCGCGAGGGCTACAAACACAAGGCCCGCGACAAGCGCGTGGCGCCACACGTTGGCCCAGCACACGCGCGAGACGAACAATCTCCAAACGATCACACCTACAATAACCGCCGGAATCAAAAGTACATGAAGCGCAAAGAACCTCGAGAGCGTGAGTGTGGAGATCTCACTGCCGCCAAGTAGCCAGAATCGCGCGTTTCGCCCAACAAAAGGAAGACCGCCCATCAGACCCTCTGCCACCCGCGTACTGAAAAACGCACGCGCATCCCAGGGCAACGAATACCCGGTACCGCCCGCTGCCATTACCAATCCCAAGATCAGGACGGCCGCGATCCAGTGAGTTTTCCTAAGAACGTAGCCCTGAAAAAGAAAGAGTTGAATAACGTGAACGAAGATAAAAAGCGTGAGCCACTGCGATCCGTAGTGATGCAACGAACGAATCCACGAGCCTGACGACACAACCTTCTCGACGTAGGAAACGGTCGTGTAGGCATGGTCGACTGACGGTACGTAATAAAACGCCAGCAAGACTCCGGTCAGAAACTGCACCAGCAGGAGCACGACGACGATGCCGGCAGTTGTTTGCATCCAGCCGCGAACGTCAGGAGTCATGCACGCTCCTTCGAGACGTATTGCACTTGCAGCTTTCCATTCTGAACACGCATCGGTAATTCATCGAGACCGCGCGCTGCAGGACCGCTGATGCGCGAGCCGTCTGCTGCGAAGTAACTCTCGTGACAAGGGCACGAAAACCGGTTCGTGTTTTGCTCCCACGCGACTTCACAACCCTCATGCGGGCAGATCGCGGACAGTACTTGATTGTTCTTCGCGGGCAACACAAAAACGCTGTGCTCCTCAGTCGTGACAGCCCATCCTGCGATCTGCTCGGCGACGATCTTCCGGCTCACAGGGTGTGGACCAGTCAGCTCAGAGAGCGATGCCACGTCGAGCCAACGATCGCTGGCAGCGGAAATTTTTGGCCGCAGAAAACGAAATGCGGCGCCGCCAATTGAAGCGAATACGCCAGCCAAAACGCCCAGTGGCAAGATTCTCAGAAAATTACGGCGCGATTTGTCCGGCGCTGTTTGTGAATATGTCTTGTCCATAACTAATGATTTCTATAATAGACGCTGAAGTGTCCCGTTTTCTTCCCCGGTTGCATTCAGCCCGGAGACTGGGCAGAATAACTTTGCATCGCTGAATCTTCCAGGGTCAGTCATTCCGATCAGAGGTTAAACAAATGAGTACTGATAACGATCCAGGCAATTCCGCACGCGGTTCTTCTCTGCGTCTCGCGCCCACCTGCGCGGAAGTGGAAGTGGAAAAAGCAAAACTCCCCCGACAGTTCGTCAACTTCACCTTCTATCACGCGCGACCCGAATGGCGACTGCTCTCCGCTGGCGACAAACAACGTTGCCGCGATGAGTTTGTTAATACCGTCGACGAATTTCGCCGTTCACTATTGATTCATTCTTATTCGACTATCGGACTTCGCACAAATGTAGATTTCATGATCTGGCGGATCGGTTACGAGCTCGAACCGATTCAGGAGATGACCTCGCGACTGAACAAGACTGAGATGGCCAAGTACATCGAGCCTTCGCAATCGTTTCTCTCGATGACGAAGCGATCGATGTATATCGACAAGGACAATCCCGAGCACGTCGAAGATCGGCTGCACATCGTCCCCGGCAAATCGCAGTATCTCTTTGTTTACCCATTTGTGAAAACGCGCGAGTGGTATTCGCGGCCCGCGGAGCAGCGACAGGAGATGATGGACGAGCACATCCGCATCGGCTCCAAGTACCGGTCAGTAAAACTTCACACGACCTATTCCTTCGGACTCGACGATCAGGAGTTCGTAGTCGCCTTTGAAACTGATTATCCGGCTGACTTTCTCGATCTAGTCCAGGAGCTGAGGGAAACAAAAGCCAGTTCTTACACACTTCGCGACACCCCGATGTTTACTTGCCGTCAGCGAACGGTGAGTGAGTGTCTTGAGGCCCTCGGGTAAGTTGGTCCACAGATTACACAGATGGCACAGATGTCTGCGTAATCTGTGGATTGTTCTATTCTCACTACTCGTCACCACACCAGTTTATTCCCAGACCGAGTATCTCTGGTACGAAGCGGAGAACATGCGTGGATTTACGACTGGCAAGCTCGGCGAGCCGCTGCTCAATCCTTCGCACATGAATCTCCCGCGTGAGAAGGCGCCTGGCTGGGGTATCAATGGACCAGGTGTGTCAGCCGAGTGGACGCAGGGCGGCGAGAGCGAATGGAACTCCGCAGCCGCCAGCGCCGACGAGAACCGCGCGACGCTCTATCAAGACCTGGAAATTCCACGAGCTGGCCAATATACGCTCTGGATTCGCTACGCCGACTGGGCCCGGAAAACTGAAAACTTCACAGTGATCATCACTCAGGATGGCGCCGAGATCTTCCGGCACGAGTTTGGTGCGAAAGACGTCATCGATCCGCATGACGAAGTCAGCATGTACTGGAGTTGGGCGTTTGCCTGGGACAGCGCAACCGCGAGTTTGAAAAAAGCGCCGGCGCGGCTGTCGCTTCTAATCGAGAAAGCTGCTGAAGCACGCAGGCATGTCGATTGTTTCGTGCTCACTAACGACACTGCGTTCAAACCATCCGGCAGACAGAAGCCGGACTTTTACGCGATGCGTTACCTGCGGACGTGGTCCACGGCGCGCAAGCCTCTTTCATCGCTGCTCAAACATGACGAACCGCTTCGACTGGCTGAATCATGGGGGCGGCCAAAAGTTGCCGGGCGCGATTTCCTGATGCCCTGGAATATCGCGAAGGAGTTCTGGCCGCTCTACGACAAACCTGCGGCGGAGCGGCCGTTGTATCCCTTTAACGCCGAGCCGGTAGACCAGTTTGTTACGGCGTACAAGGGCGCTCGCGATGTGCCGCTCTTTCAGTCGAAGCTGGTTGTTCCAGTCGTTTACATCAATGATCTTCCCGAGTATCTGAAGGAAGGTGGTCCTTTCCTGCGCTTTGTCCGCGAAACAAAAGTTCCGTTTGCAATACTCATAAACTATGGCAACGCGAAGATGAACGAGGCTGCGTGGCGATTGCTCAACGGTGAATTGAAAGACCAGTTTCTCGGTTGGGTATCGGGCGAGAGTGTCGGATATGTTTGGGACTCTGCTCCGGCGGAGTTAAAGATCTCGCCTTCGATGTCGCGCCGCGAGCTGCTCGAAGCACATCGTCAATTCTATTCAAACGCACTCGCGCGAAAGTGGCGCGAGATATTTCAAACTGAAACCGGACCAATGTGGGACAAGTTGATTCCAGCGCAGTCGACTTCGAGCACTTCGTTTGCGCATGCGCTCACTCAGTGGGGCGTTAACTTGATCGGCATGGAAACCGCGGCGGTGATGCCGATGACGGGCATGCGGATCGCCTTCACGCGCGGCGCTGCGCGACAGTTTGGCGGCGCCTTTCTTTACTATCACGCGCCAAACTTCGGCGATACCGCAACCACGTTTACTAGACAGCAAAACTTCGCCGGTCCCGATTACTTTTACCACACGCGGTATGGTCCAACGATGGGGCCTTCGCTCTCTTGGTATCGCAAGAGTTATTACCTGTACTACATGGCCGGCGCTTCCGCGATCTACCTGGAACAGGGTCACGATCAGTTCT
>JBKPJS010000634.1:0-8050 GCA_046730815.1 Acidobacteriota bacterium | reverse complement strand
TTCCGACCAGGCAAACATCACGCTCGACGGCGTTGACGTTAACGAACAACAGTCAGGTCTGGACATCGTTACCAACCAGGCGTTTTCGAGTGTGCTGCGCGTGCTGCGCGATGCAACGCAGGAATTTCGCGTCGTCACAACCAATCCAAACGCCGACACCGGCCGATCGTCCGGCGCTCAGGTTTCACTCGCTACTAAATCGGGCACAAACGAGTTTCACGGCTCGTTGTTTGAATTTCATCGCAACACAGTTACGACCGCCAACGACTTTTTTAACAACAAAGCAGGACGCTTTCTCCCAACTGACCCACAGGTGATCAGTGGCACTGCAACGGCAGGCGAGCCGAGACTGCCACGGCCTCCACTACTCAGAAACTTCTTTGGCGGCTCGCTCGGTGGTCGAATTAAAAAGGACCGCGCGTTCTTCTTCTTCGCCTATGAAGGACTGCGCGAAGCGACTTCGTCCGGCGGCTTGCAGGTGGTGCCGTTGCCACACGTGGGACAGGGCATCATCCGTTACCGCACAGCGAGCGGCGCCAGCGATCCTTCGTGTCCGCCGGGAACACCCTCAGGCTTTCGCTGTTTGAATGCGGCACAAATAAACGCCGCTTACATCGCCGCGAACGGCGTCACTCCCGGCGTGAACCCGGCTGCAATCGCATTCCTTGCGGATAAGACTCAACGATACGTCGCCAACGACACGACGGTCGGCGACGGCATCAACACTGGCGGTTTTCGCTTCAACGCGCCGACGCCGACGACCTTCGACACTTATGTGCTGAAGTTCGACTTCAACTTAACTGATCGTCAAACTTTGTTCGTTCGCGGTAATTATCAGGAAGACAACATCGGTCAAGTACCGATTTTTCCAGATGTACCCGCGCCATCGATCTGGTATCACCCGAAAGGCTTTGCGTTGGGCCATTCTTGGACGGTATCAAATCAACTCATCAATCGATTCACTTATGGTCTCACCAGGGCTGCTTTTACGCGGCAGGGTGATCAAGATGCAAACAACATTCAATTTCGCTTCATCTTCAATCCGTTGTTGACCACTGCGTTAACACGTGTCACGCCGGTTCACAACTTTGTCGACGATATTACCTACGTCAAAGGCAATCACACGCTTCAGTTCGGCGGCAACGTTCGCCTGATCAAAAACACGAGGCAGTCGTTTCAGAATGCGTTCGATACCTTGACGACGAATCCTTCGGGCTACAATGCGTCAGCAGCGGTGCTTACCTCGGCCGGCGCGGACGCTTCAGGATCGGCGATCTTTCCGGACGTGGCGGGTAGTTCGCTCACGCCGCTCAGAAATATTCTGTCGGCCGTGATTGGTCGCTTCTCTCAATACACGGCGAACTTCAGTTACGACCAGTCAGGTCAGATCCTGCCGCCGGGTTCCTCTGCGGATCGCACTTTCGCGACTCAGGAGTACGAAGCTTACTGGCAGGATCAGTGGCGCCTGCGTCACAACCTGACGCTCACCTATGGCCTGCGTTGGGGAACTTCAACTCCCGTATACGAAGTAAATGGTTTTCAAACGCAACCGACGACCAGTTTGGGTGGATACTTCGAACAACGAAAAGCAAGTGCCGCAGCCGGAGTTCCTTTTAACGATCCGATCTCAATCGACCTTTCCGGAAAAGCGAACGGGCGGCCTGGCTTTTATAAGCAGGACTGGAACAACTTCGCCCCGGTGATCGCAGTTGCATGGCAACCGGATCTGCCCGAGAACTTCTGGGGCAAACTGATTGGTCGTGAAGGACGGTCAGTGTTTCGCGCCGGATTCCGGACTACGTACGATCGTATCGGCAGTCAACTCGCCGTCAACTTCGATCTGAACAACCAGCTCGGTTTTGCATCGGCGCTGACGATTCCGGTCAACACTTACAACGTGAGCACAAACTTAGCGCCGCTCTTCACGGGTGGTTCACAGGATGTGCGCACGCTGCCCGGTGTTGCCGGAAACTTCAGCAACACGATCGTCTTTCCGTTGCGGCAACTGCCAAACGGAGCGGAGCGCATTGAAACTTCGCTGGACGACACGATCATCACGCCCGTCAACTACAGCTTCAACTTCTCTTATGCCCGCGAAGTCGGGAAAGGACTTTCGTTTGAAGCAAGTTATGTCGGCCGGTTCGCGCGAAACCTGCTGGGCCAGCGCGACATCATGCACTTCAACAATCTGCGCGATATTAAATCAGGCCAAACCTTCTACGAAGCGATGCAGGCCTTGATTGACCTGCGCTACTCCGGAGTGCCGATCACGTCAGTTGGAGCAATTCCCTTCTTCGAGAATGTGCTTCCCGGTATCGCGGGCACCTTTAACATCCTGGGCCAGAGCCAGGCGCTCACCGCGACCCAGGCTGCTTACCGCCGCATCGCTCTACCTTCAGTGGGCGGGCAAAACTCTACGGATTACACGTTCCTCCAGTCGAGCGCCCGGTGGGACGACAGACCGGCGTCGATCTTCAACAACACGTTCGTGAATCCGCAGTACGCAGCGCTCAACACGTGGTCCACCTTTGCGATGTCAAACTACAACTCTGCGCAGCTCAGCATCCGCCAGCGGTTGTCGAACGACGTCATTTTCGACTTCAACTACACGCTGTCCCATTCGCTGGATGACGCTTCCGGTCTTCAGAACGCCGGTAACTTTTCGACGGCGTCGCTGATCTTCAATCCGTTGAATCCGGAAACTAACTACGCCGATTCGGATTTCGACATTCGGCACAACATTACAGCGAACTGGCTCATCGGTTTGCCGTTTGGTCGTAACAAGAAATTCCTGAGCAGCGCCGGAAAATTCACGAATGCGATTTTTGGCGGTTGGGACGTGACCGGCATTCTGCGCTGGAACTCGGGACTGCCAACTCAGACTGCCCTGGGTGTACCGGCGCGTCCGTTCGCGTTTCAGCGTTGGGCCACGAACTGGCAGATCTCTTCCGGTATGGTGAGTGTTCGCCCGGTTGAAACTCACTTCGGCGACGTCAACGGCGAACCAAACCTGTTTGCCGATCCGACAGCCGTGTACCAAAGCTACCGGGATCCGAAACCGGGTGAAGGCGGCGACCGCAATACTCTACGCCAGCCGGGTTACTTCTCGTTGGATGCCGGTCTGCATAAGACGTTCAGGATGCCCTGGGAAGGACATGCTTTAACCTTCCGCTGGGAAGTCTTCAACGTCACCAACACGCAGAGGTTCACGGGCTTTAACGGGACCGGATTAAACGTCGATCCTTTTGTTTTCGGTGGTTCTCCACCGCCGGGATTTGGAAACTTTACCGGTACGCAGGCGCCGCTCGGCGAAACCAAGGCTGGTCGCGTAATGCAGTTTGCGCTGCGTTACGTATTCTAGGCTTTTCACGTCGCACCAAAGGCACAACCCGCAAGACATTTTGTTTGCGGGTTGTGCCTTTTTCAATTCCTCGCGCAAAAGGCGCAAAGAAAAACCCTTTAGAAACGCGGCAGCGCTTTGCGCCTTTGCGCGAGAAATATTTTCTTTTCCAAGCCCTCAGACTCTTCCCCCAACGCCCCGCGAACCCCGAATTTCTATAGACGATTCCAGAAATTTGGATATACTCTGAACCCCTCAGACTCATTTAAATTGGCTTGAAGGTAAAAAACGCGAGGGTTTAGCCATCGTGTTTCGAACACGCCTTCGCGGAATAGTATCTGCAAGAGGCCGTTTCAAAAGCTAGTTAGGCCGTTCAGAGCCCGTCCCATCTTTGCAGGCTCTACAAAGTTCGGAGCAGGAAGTCCGATTTATTTGCCGCTCTGGCGAGCGGCAGCGGCAGTCAAAAAACATTCAAGTTCGCGAAAGGATTGCTGCCGGTTTCAAACCCAGTTTCTTCCCGACGCAGCATTCCAGGTCAACAGTTACACTCTCGGAGGAACTTCATGAAAAGTAAAAACTTGCTACGAGACATTGTGCAGGGCTGGAGCATCTTCGTCCTGTTGTCAATCTTTGCGCTCGCGGCTTTTGCACAGCAGGGTACTTCAACGGTGCGCGGTACGGTCGCAGACCCTCAAGGGAACGTGGTCTCCGGTGCTTCCGTGACACTAACAAACTTAGGTACTGGCGCCGCTCGCACGACTACGACGACGGACGCTGGAGTGTATGCTTTCGATTTCATTGCCGTAGGAGATTATAAAATCGAAGTTGAAGCCACCGGTTTCAAGAAAGCACAAGTAACCGACATCCATGCGTTGGTCGCCAAGCCTGTAACGGTCGACGTAGCGCTGGAAGTTGGTAATGTCGCCGAGACCGTAACCGTCGCTGCGGGATCGGCTGAAGTGTTGGTGAACAGGGATGACGGAACGCTTGGAAACAACTTCGTCCGTAAGCACATTACCGAGCTACCGCTGGAAGGCCGCAATGTGACCAACTTGTTGTCGTTGCAACCGGCTGCCACCCGTGATGGATTTGTGGCTGGAGCGCGTGCCGACCAGTCAAACATTACGCTTGATGGTGTGGACATCAACGAGGCCGAGACCAATCAGACCACAAATCCTAATACTGATCCGGCCGACAGTACCAACGCCCTGAACCTTACCCCCGATCGCAGCACGGCGCTGCGGCTCAATGCCGAAGCGGTTGAAGAATTTCGCGTAACCACTACAAATGCCAATGCTAATCAAGGCCACTCGGGAGGCGCGCAGGTATCGTTGGTAACCAGAAGTGGTGGCAATGATTGGCATGGAGCGCTCTTTGAGTTTTATCGCACCAAGAAGTTTTCTGCGAATAACTTTTTTAACAACCTGTCGGGCATCGAGAAACCGGCATTGATTCGCCACACGTTTGGTGGCGCTTTGGGCGGTCCGATACTTAAAGACCGCGCGTTCTTCTTCTATAGCTTTGAGGGAGATCGGATTACACGATCGCAGCCGATTGAAGTGCCCCGCAATGTCCCTCTTGCCAGCCTCGGACGCGGAGAGGTCAAGTTCTTCGGTTGCCCCCCGGGGACTGCCGTTGAAGACTGTGGTGAGTCAGTCCCGGTCACGCTGCAAACCCTGACAACGGCCCAGCTAAACACGATTTTCCCGCTTGCGGGTATAAATCCGGCAGCGGTCGCGGTGCTTAGGGATGCTGCGGCCAAATATCCGGCGAACGACTTTAGCGTTGGCGACGGATTGAATTCCGCCGGTTTTAGATTCAACACGCCGCTCCCAGCGAAGAGAAACTCTCATGTTGGCAAGTTCGATTTCAATCTGACGGAGAATCAGCAAGCGTTTGTTCGTGCCAGCGTGATTTACGATGTGATCGCTCGTGAGCGGCAGTTCCCGGACACGCCGGCGCCGACGATTTGGTCACATCCCATGGGCATTGCCGCCGGACATACTTGGACCATCAACAGCAATCTGGTGAATAACTTCCGTTATGGTTTCACGCGCGAGGCGTTCAGCCAACAGGGAGATTCAGGTGAAAACTCGATCACCTTCCGTTTCATATTTTCACCGCTCACGTTTTCTCGTACCTTAACTCGAATAACTCCCGTTCAAAACTTCACTGACGATCTCTCGTGGGTGAAGGGAAACCACAGTTTCGCGTTTGGTACGAACATTCGGCTCGTCCGCAATCGACGGGACTCTTTTGATAACGCTTTCGATAACGCCCTCACCAATCCTTCGTTCTTCCAGGGTGGCGGCGCTTCGATTGCGGATCCTGTAAATGAATTCTCCCCCATTTCCGGGGCGACGACGGGTGTCGAGAATGCAGTGACCGCCTTGATTGGCAGGTTTTCTCAGTACTCGGCTCTATTCACGTTTGATCGGGAAGGAAAGCTTTTGCCTTCCGGTACACCTGCCCAACGCGAGTTTCGCACTGAAGAATACGACGGTTATTTCCTCGACGCCTGGAAGATCACACCCAATCTGACTCTTAGCTATGGTCTGCGCTACAGCATTAGCACTCCGGTTTACGAGAAGAATGGGTTCGAAGTTAAGACGACTGTCCCCCTCTCCGATGTCTTCGAGTTGAGGAGACAGGCTGCCCGAAGAGGCGAAGCCTTCAATGAGCCGTTGACGCTGGAGCTATCGGGCAAGGCAAACAACGCCTCACCGCTTTACAACTGGGACAAGAACAACTTCCAACCTCGAGTGGCAGTAGCCTGGTCGCCTTCGTTCAAGGACGGTTTCATGGGGAAAGTTTTTGGCCGGAACAATGAGTCTGTCTTTCGCGGCGCGTTCAGCATTACCAACGACTACTATGGTCAACAGCTCGCAGTTACTTTTGACCTGGGCAATACGTTGGGTTTCTCGTCCAGTCAGGACATTTCGGCTAATACTTTTAACCTGACGACTCGACTGGCGCCGCGATTTACCGGCTTCGGCCAGGACGTGCGGTCGCTGCCCAGAATCACCAATCCGGGCAACATAACCTTCCCGCGCACCCAGCCCTTCGAACCAAGTCCGGCGTTTTTCGCGCAGGATCGACGTATCGAAACGTCGCTGGATTCAAAGTTGGTGGCTCCAATCAACTACGCGTGGAACCTTACCTATGAGCGCCAATTACCAAAGGGTCTCGTTTTTCAGACCTCTTATCTTGGCAGGCTCGGGCGTAACCTCATCGCATCGCGCGATGTGATGGCATTAAACAACCTCGTCGATCCTACTTCCGGCATGGATTGGTACGCAGCCGCCGGGGTACTCGAGAGACTTCGCGCAAGAGGTACTCCAATCGAGGATGTTCCGGACCTCCCCTGGTTTAATCACTTCCTGCCATCGAACATCGCCGAGTTGATGAACACAAACTACTTCGAGGACTGTTGCGGTGTGTTCCCAACTTTCAATCTGACCCCGACGCAGGCCGTCTATGCGGTCGCGTTGAATTTTTATGGAAACGATTGGACTGACACGCAGGACGTTATCGAACAGGGTTTGGATCGGAATATTTTCTTCCATCCACAATATGGTGCCTTGTCAGCTCACAGCAGTATTGCCCGTTCCAATTATCACGCTGCTACGCTCAGTATCCGCGAGCGCCTGGGCCATCACTTTTCTGCTGACTTCAACTATACGCTCTCGCATTCGCACGACGATGCATCGGGCCTTCAGACCGCTGATCAGTTCGGTGGCGCGTTCATCCTGAATCCGCTGCGTCAGAGGGAGAGCTACGCGGATTCGGACTTTGATGTCCGCCATATCATCAATGCGAATGCCCTTTGGGAGCTGCCATTTGGACGCGGTCAAACCTTCTTCGGCAACGCCAGCCGATTGGCAGATGCGTTCGTTGGCGGGTGGCAACTGACGGGGATCTTCCGCTGGAACTCCGGTTTACCGATCAGCACTCCGTTTGATAACGCTCGCTGGGCAACTAACTGGAACGCTCAGAGCAACGCGGTAAGGACAACAGACATCGAGCCTTGCCCGGTAAGAGGCGGCCGGCTCTTCGACTGCAATTTGCTCGAGTTTTACCAAAGCTTACGCAACCCGCTGCCAGGTGAGCCCGGAGATCGAAACGTGTTCAGGCTGGCGGGTTACATCAACCTCGACATGGGTCTAACCAAGGCCTTCAGTCTACCGTGGAATGAAAACCACCGGTTGCAACTCCGAGTTGAGGCCTTCAATGTCACCAACACACAGCGGATGAACGCTCCGAACACCGGCAGTCGCACCGGATGGGGGATTGACCTCGATCCGAGTACTGTTGAATTGGACTCCATCCCAATCAACTTCGGCAGGTTTACGGGTATTCAAGGGGCGCCGCGCGTATTGCAGTTCGGCGTACGTTATTCCTTCTAAGCCGAGCTTTGCTCAAACAACTTGCGGGCTGGGGCTTCATGCTTTCAGCCCGCTCTTTTTTCGCTATCATGCGATTCCACATTCCGTATTGACCCATTCCAGCAGGAGGGACAAGTGATGAAACTTCTGATCCTTTCCCTAATCATCTTCATTAGCGGTTCGTTAGCTAGCCCGGCTTTCGCTCAGGGGGCTCCGGTGGAGGGGGCTCACGGCGGTTCCAACGGCGGAGGGCACACTCTGTATGGCGATATAAAGGTTGATGAGAGTAAGGCAACCGGTGTTACTCGACTCAGTTATGACGTCA
>JBKPJS010000633.1:0-2677 GCA_046730815.1 Acidobacteriota bacterium | reverse complement strand
ATCCTGTTTGGACCTGAACCCAGAATCATGATCTTGCGGCGATCAGTTGGCGCGGCTTCGTCTTCACTCTCGTAAGTCGAGTAGAGATAAGGCGTGTGCGATTCGAACTCGGCGCCGCAAGTGTCCACACGCTTGTAAACCGGAACGATCCCTAAACTTTTACGGTACTCGCGCACTTCATCCTCGGAACGCCCGGTCAGGTAAGCCAGGCGGCGGTCCGACAAAGCCACTTCCTTAAACGCGCGCAACTGCTCAGCCCTGATCTCTTCGAGCTTCGCGCCTTCAACGCTGCGCTGAATGTCCATCACTTGCTGAAGTTGATCCAGAAACCACGGATCGATGCGCGAGAGACGGTAGATCTCGGAGATGGGCCACTCATGCTGGAGCGCGTAAGTGATGTAGGAAAAGCGTTGCGAGTTCGGCCGCGCCAGCTTGCGCTGCAACTCATCGCTCGAGATGTCTTCCAGTCGCAAAGGCTTGACGGCTTCCAGTGAGCGCAGTCCTTTGAAGAGTGCCTCTTTGAAGGTGCGGCCGATGGCCATCACCTCGCCCACCGATTTCATCTGTGTTCCCAAAACGTCTTCCGCTTCACGAAACTTTTCGAAGTCCCACTTGGGAATCTTCGCCACGACGTAGTCGATCGTCGGCTCGAATGACGCCGGCGTTTTACGTGTGATGTCGTTGGGAATTTCGTCGAGCGTGTAACCAACGGCAAGTTTTGCGGCGATCTTGGCAATCGGAAAACCGGTTGCCTTCGAAGCGAGTGCCGAGGAGCGCGATACGCGCGGATTCATTTCAATGATGCGGATGTCGCCGTTTTCAGGATTTACTCCAAACTGAATGTTTGAACCGCCAGTCTCAACGCCGACCTTTCGAATCACTCGGATCGCCATGTCGCGCATCAACTGATACTCGCGATCAGTCAACGTTTGCGCGGGCGCAACCGTGATCGAATCACCTGTGTGCACGCCCATCGGATCGAAATTTTCAATCGGGCAGATGATCACGACGTTGTCGGCAAGGTCGCGCATCACCTCGAGCTCAAACTCTTTCCAGCCGAGGATGGATTCCTCAATCAACACTTCGTGAATCGGCGAGGCCGCAAGTCCGCCGCGGATGATCTCTTCAAACTCTTCGGGATTGTAGGCGATGCCTCCACCAGTTCCGCCGAGCGTGAACGATGGCCGGATGATCGCGGGGTAACCAGTCTGTGTAACGATCTCTTTCGCTTCATCCCACGAGCTGGCAAAACCGCCATGAGGCATCTCCAAACCCGCCTCGTCCATAGCCTGCTTGAAGAGCAAACGATTCTCAGCAACTTTGATCGCATCGCGATTCGCGCCGATCATCTCAACGCCATACTCATGAAGCACACCTGCATCTTCAAGCGCGATCGCCAGGTTGAGAGCAGTTTGTCCGCCGACCGTCGGCAGCAGCGCATCAGGACGTTCGCGACGAATGATTTCTGTAATTGAAGCGACTGTGAGTGGTTCGATGTAGGTGATGTCCGCAGTCTCTGGATCGGTCATGATCGTCGCTGGGTTCGAGTTGACCAGCACGATCTCATAACCTTCCTGCCGCAGCGCTTTGCACGCTTGCGTTCCCGAATAATCAAACTCGCAGGCCTGGCCGATCACGATTGGACCTGAGCCGATGATTAGGATCTTGTGTATATCAGTGCGTTTCGGCATTAAACGTGCAGTCCAAATCGTCGATAGTCGCCACCGTCCATCACCACTTTCGTACACATCTCGTAGAGGCGACTTCGTAGTCGCGATCCGATTCGATCTTCAAGCACCTGCTCTTTGTCTGAGCGCCGCTCATCCGAGTAGTTCGTCGTGAAGATGGTCAACTTATTATCGTTGTATCGTTTGTTAATGATTTGATACATCGTGTCGCGCACCCAATCGGTGGGAATCGTCGCGCCGAGTTCGTCCAGCACGAGGACTTCGGTTTGATAAATCGGGGCAAGCACCTTGAGCTCAGATGATTTCGAGATTGGGTTATACGAATCCTGAATCTCTTTCAGCAAAGCGCCAAATTCGGAAAAGACACCGGCAAACCCCTTTTCGATCAATCCTCTGATGATGGCAACCGCGAGGTGGGTCTTGCCCACTCCGGCGGGACCCATAAATAACAAACCGCGATCCACCGCTGGATATTCATTGACTAGAGTCTGAGCACGGATGAGCGCTCGATCCTGGGAACTACCGGATGCACTCTTAAAGCTGTCGAACGAGCACGCAACGTAGCGGCGAGGAATGCGCGCTGCGGCCAGCACCTTTTTGAAACGGTCCGGCCTGCGACATGGACAAGGAAGGGCGCCTTTCACCGGATCCAGTTTGGTTCCGGTGCCGAAGCATTCTTCACAGACCTCTGTATTCCCCGTCTGGCGGAGTTCGCCTTCGTCTATCACTTATCTCACCTAATGCAAAAAGGTGAACCTTATACTACCTTATAATGCGTTCGGCAGTAACGGACAACTGAGTTTTACCATTACACGGCGCTAATCGCGCTCAGTTCTGTTGGAGACTTTTCAAACTTATATGACTTTGTGGCAGTCGTTGCTGAGAAAACTTGGTCTGAACTCTGAGCAGGCCGAACGCCATCCAATTCGTGTTTTTCTTCTTGATGATGACGAGCGACGTCACCGCTGGTTTACGAGTCGCTTCAAAGG
>JBKPJS010000632.1:0-2312 GCA_046730815.1 Acidobacteriota bacterium | reverse complement strand
CGCGCGGACTTGGCGTCGATAGCCGCTCCGACATTTTCAGCCTGGGCGCGGTCATTTACGAGATGGTCGCGGGCCGTAAACCGTTTCAGGGCGATACGCCGAGCGACACGCTGGCGTCAATCCTTAAGACGGAGCCCCCACCGCTTTCACGCGTCGCGCCGGGAGTGCCAGCGGAACTCGCGCGCATTGTGACCAAAGCACTGCGAAAGGATCGCGAAGAGCGCTATCAGGTCGTCAAGGATCTCTGGCTTGATCTTAAGGCTCTCAAACAAGAACTGGAGTTTCAGGACAAGCTCGATCGTTCTGCTGCTTCAGAAGGTGACACCGGAAGCACCGCTATGTTTGCCGGTGAGCCAACTGGGGCACTCTCTGGACCACGTCCCACGCTATCGCGGAGTGCTATCAGTAACATCAGCGAATCGATCAGTCTCGAGATCAAGCGACACAAAGTCGGAGCTACGCTCGCCTTGATTGCGAGCGCGCTGATCGTCGTCGCCGGAATTTTCGGAGTTTACAAGTGGCTTCATCGCGAGGAGCCTGTCGCGCATTTCTGGGACGTCCGGCTTTCTCGTTTGACCAACTCAGGCAACGCAATCGACGCCACCATCTCGCCTGACGGCAAGTACATCGTTTACGCGTTGAGCGATCGCAGCAGGCAGAGTCTTTACATTCGTCAGGTGAGCACGGCGAATGACAAGGAGATCGTGCCGCCCGCGCCTGTCGGAGTTTTTGGGATGACGTTCTCGCCCGATGGCACCGAGCTTTACTACGCCATCAAGGCTAACCTGGACGCCGGCACTCTTTATCGCATTCCTGTTCTTGGCGGCATTCCAGTCAAGGTGCTGGAGAAGATTGATGGTCCGATAAGTTTTTCGCCAGACGGCAAGCAATTCGTTTTGGTGCGTGGTAATTATCCAAACTCCGGAGAGAGTGCGCTGGTGATAGCGAATCTGGACGGCAGCGGTGAACGCAATCTGGCAATCAAAAAAATACCACAACGCTTTTCGCCAATCTTTTTTACTGGTCCATCGTGGTCTCCTGACGGAAAGATCATCGCGGCCAGCGTCGGGACTGTCGGGGGTCGAAGTAAAGTGGCCGGTTTCTCGATAGATGATGGAAGTGAACGGAATCTATCGGGCGAGGAGTGGCCTTTCTCGGCACGTGTTCAATGGCTGCCTGATATGACCGGGCTGCTCGTGGTGGCTGGAGATAATCCGGGCGCTGCGATGCTTTGGCATGTTAACTATCCGGATGGCCGAATCAGACGCGTTACCAACGATCTCAATGCCTATCGCGCAATTGGATTAACTCAGGATGGCAAGAAGCTTGCGACGGTCCAAGCCCAGGGCCTGGTGAACGTTTGGGTAGTGCCCGAAGGAGATGCTGCGAAAGCAGTCAGGCAGCCCACCGGAAACGTTAGCTTCTATTCGTCGAATGGAAACAATATTACTTGGACGCCCGACGGGCGGATAGCGTTCGTTTCGAACGAAGGGGGAAAGGCCGACATCTGGCTTGCCGATCCCGATGGGGGCAATCGCAAACAGTTGACCACGAACAAAGGAATGAACTTTTCGCCTGTCGTATCGGCTGATGGGCGCTACGTCGTGTTCGCGTCGTGGCAGGGTGACAAGAAAAACATTTGGCGGATGAATCTTAACGGCAGCAACCCCGTTCAATTGACCTCAGGATTGGCCGACTCGTTTCCTTCGATTTCCCCGGACGGTCGCTGGGTTATTTACACTGCCCTCGACGGCGCAAAGCCCACACTCTGGAAAGTGTCGATCGATGGCGGCACCCCGGTTCAGGTTACGGACCACAACGTAACCGCGGGAGCCATTTCACCGGACGGTCGTTCCATCGCTTACACGTATCCCGAATCGCAAGATCCGTTTGCTCCGCCGAATCGTCTTGCCGTAATTCCATTCGAGGGCGGCGCGCCGATTAAAACTTTCGAGGTCCCTACCAGCGGCACTGTATTGACGCTGACTCACTGGTCTTCGGACAGTAAATCAATTCTTTACACGGTCAACAAGAACAGCGTGTCGAACATTTGGAGCCAGTCTCTCGATGGTGGCCCACCGAAGCAAGTGACTGACTTCAACGACATGTTGATAACTGGTTTTGCCTGGTCACGCGATGGGAAACAGTTGGCGTGCACCCGCGGCACTTTGGTTCGCGATGCAGTCCTCGTTACTGATTTGAAGTGAGTTCAGGAGACTAATAATGGATCTGCGAGTAATGCTGACAACCTTCGGAATCATCTTTCTGGCCGAGATGGGTGATAAGACGCAACTCGCAGCGATGACGATGGC
>JBKPJS010000631.1:0-2101 GCA_046730815.1 Acidobacteriota bacterium | reverse complement strand
GGTCAGTACTTCGGCAAGAAACCCGTCGTGCTCGCGCTCGTCTACTACGACTGCCCCATGCTTTGCACCCAGGTGCTCAATGGCATGGTGACGTCGTTTCGCGTCCTGCCTTTTCAAATTGGAAATGAGTTTGACGTGGTCACCGTCAGTTTCGATCCGCGCGAAACAAGCGCTCTCGCTGCGGCCAAGAAGAAGGTCTACATCAACTACCTGCCGGAGAAGATGCGAGCCGGCGCAAACAATGGCTGGCACTTTCTGACCGGCGATCCTGCAAGCATTGCGCAGCTAACCGACGCCGTCGGGTTTCACTATCGCTACGATGAAGCCACCAAACAGTTTGCGCATGCGAGTGCGATAATGTTGACAACACCGCAGGGAAAACTTTCGCGTTACTTCTACGGCATCGACTATCCAGCGCGCGATCTGCGTTTGGGATTGATCGAATCGTCTGCCAACAAGATTGGATCGCCGGTGGACCAACTGCTGCTGTATTGCTACCACTACGATCCGGCCACGGGTAAATATGGCGCGGCAGTGATGAAAGTAATGCGCGTCGCGGGCGTGATTACCGTGCTCGGAATCCTGGCGATGTTGGTTCTTCTCAAAGCACGCAATCCGAAAGTGATGAAAGGCGCAGCTTAGTAATGCAGTCGTGGATTCCATTGGTGCCTGACAGTGCTTCGACCTTCTCGTGGAAGGTTGATGCGCTCTATTTTTACCTTTCGGGCGTCACGCTTTTCTTCACGCTGCTCATCTCGTCGATGCTGATCTTTTTCGTCATCCGTTACCGGCGGCGCACTCCTTACGAAATTCCGCGTCCAGTCGCGGGCTCGCATAAGCTGGAGACACTCTGGACCGTAATTCCTTTCCTCATCGCGATGACGATGTTTGGCTGGGGCGCGCGCATCTACTTCGAACAATACAAACCGCCCACGAATGCGATCGAAGTTTATGTCGTCGGCAAGCAGTGGATGTGGAAACTGCAACACGCAACCGGGCAGCGCGAGATCAACCAGTTGCACGTGCCCGTTGGCCGCAAGATCAAGTTGATCATGACTTCTGAAGACGTCATTCACGACTTCTTCGTGCCTGCATTCCGCACTAAGGCTGACGTTGTGCCGGGCAAGTACACAACGCTGTGGTTTGAAGCGACTACGCCGGGAACGTATCACCTGTTCTGCGCTGAGTACTGCGGCATGAACCACTCCGGAATGACCGGGTCGGTGATCGTCATGGAGCCGCGCGAGTTTGACAATTGGTTGAGCGGCAACACCGGCAGCACGACACCTGCGACGGCCGGTCAGCAGTTGTATCAAACGCTCGGGTGCGCGTCGTGTCACGGCGCGAACGGTGAAGGCGGACGAGGTCCGACTCTGGTCGGCGTGTTTGGAAAAATGACGGCTTTGCAGAGCGGTGAGTCAGTTCGCGTGGACGAGCCATACATTCGCGAATCGATTCTTAATCCGCAGGCGAAGTTGGTCGCCGGGTTTGGGCCCATCATGCCGACTTTTCAGGGCCAGGTTAGCGAGGATCAATTGGTGCAGTTGATTGCCTACATCAAGTCGTTACAGGCAAGTGGGCAGACAACGCCAACTACGGCGGCGAGTCCGACTGCATCTCCGGCAACAGCCCCCTCGCCGACGAGGAACTTGAGATGAGCTTTTACAGGATTTACATGATTTCTCAGGATTTACATGTAAATCATGTCTAATCATGTAAATCCTGTAAAAATAATTTTATGAGAGCAATAGAGTCATTCGAAGTACCAGTTCCACCGAGAGTTAACTACATCAATGCCCAGTACGGGCTGAAGTCGTGGCTGTTGACCAAAGATCACAAACGCATCGCGCTGCTTTATCTCGGCTCGATCACGTTCTTTTTCTTTATCGGCGGGCTCTACGCGATGATGATTCGCCTCGAGTTGCTGACCCCACAAGGCGACCTCCTGCAATCGACAACTTACAACAAGGTCTTCACCCAGCACGGCATCATAATGATCTTTTTCTTTCTCATTCCGTCGATACCGGCGACGCTGGGAAACTTCCTCGTCCCGATGATGATTGGAGCAAAAGATCTCGCCTTTCCCAGAATCAATCTGTTG
>JBKPJS010000630.1:0-7193 GCA_046730815.1 Acidobacteriota bacterium | reverse complement strand
TTGATGATCGATGCTGGCCGATGCGAGATTGACGCCGGCTCGCACGAAACTGTTTTCAGGATTTCCGAAGAAGGTTTCGATGGGAACGTCTACCGGCAGTCCGTGAAATGAAGGAATGCCGCGATCGGCAACGCGCCCGTCGTGAAAGTATTCGTACGAAACTTTGACCGCAGTTTTAGGACCAACGATCAGTGTAGCGGTGGGATTAACGCCGTAACGCTCGAGATCGACATCGTTTCGAAAGCTGCCGGAGTTTTCGTAAAGGCCGTTTAGTCTCAGCGCAAGTTTGTTGCCAAGTGGCTGATCGAAATCGCCGGTGAAGCGTTTGTTTCCGAAAGAGCCACCCTGCAAAGTGATTTCGCGTAGAGGAGAGAAGCCAGCCTCTTTACTCACACGATTAATAACACCACCACCGCCACCACGGCCAAACATCATTGAGTTGGGACCTTTCAACGCTTCGACGCGCTCGACGTTGTAGAGATCGCGGTAGTACTGCACGTCGTCGCGCACGCCATTGAGAAAGAAGTCAGCGCTGGTACTATTGCCACGAATCACGAGTTGGTCGCGATTGTTCTCGCCCTGGTGGGATGTGATTCCCGGAACGTAAGCTACGACGTCCGACACACTCAACATCGATTGATCTCGAATCTGTTCCTTGGTCACTACGGAGATCGATTGTGGAATGTCGCGCAGTGGGGTCAAACTTTTTGTCGCGCTGTTGATTGAATCTATTCCGTAAGTAGCGGTGTCAGTAATTGTGACGGTTGCGCTTGATGGTCCTACAGCCAAAATGATTTCTATTGGTTTGGTCTCGGTGGCTTGAACGTTTACCGCTTCGGTGATCTCCGAAAACCCCTCGGCGGTGATGCGTATTTGATACTGGCCCGGTTCGAGCATCAGCGAGAATTCGCCACTGCGGTCGGTCGTCGCGGAAGATGAGGGCAGTCCTGATGCGGTGATCCAAACGTCAGCTCCCTGAATGGCCGCGCGATTTTGGTCCAGGACTTTGCCCTGAAGCATAGTCTTTTTAGCAGTGACCTGCCCACAGACCGGCGCAACCAGAATGGTGAGCAAAAGGGGGAGTATAAAAGAGCGAGCCATGACGAACCTTCCAATTTTTAGGTTTGCGCGAAATTGAAATCCGTTTTCAATTTCAGGCAAGGCAGAGTAATACAGGAAGGCAGGGTTTGGCAAGAGGGATTTTCGCGCAAAGAAGCAAAGCTATCGCGTTTCTAAAGGGTTTCTTGCTTCTTTGCGCCTTTGCGCGAGAAATATTTTATTTTCCCGAATCGTGTTTTTGGATCAAGGCGGCAAGTAAAGGGATCGTGAGCTCGTGGTGACCCGTGATCGAATAACCACGACCGGCGCCATTCTCCGTCGGGCGCCGCACCACATTAGTCAGAGGCCGGTACGATTGGATGAAATCGAAGTTAGCTGTAGTGATGTCTGACAATGTATGGCCCAGGTTGCGGACCAGCGTCACACACTTAAGAAATACCTCCGGCAGGACTACTGCCGATCCCACGTTTAGATAAACCCCACCGCTATCCATTTGTCTTACTAACTGAGCGAGGAGGCGAAAATCAGTGTGGGTAGTAGCGCCCAGTGCCGCGCCATCAAAGTCGGGATGGAAATGCGCAATGTCGCCACCGATTGTGATGTGTGCGGTGAAGGGAACCTTGAATTCGTAAGCTGCGCAAAGAAGAGAATAGTCGCGATGCTTTGGATCGCGTGCCAGCAACGCACGGCCCACCGCTTCGCCCAAGCCAATCTGATCTTTTGCGCCGTCACGCGAAGCGCCGTTGAGAAGTTGTCCGGTTTCTTCAGCGCCACCAAAGACTCCTTCTGACAGCGTAGCGTCTACGTCTTCCGACGTTGATCCGATCATCGCGATTTCGGCGTCATGGACCAGCACAGATCCGTTTGCCGCGATCGCGCTTACGTAACCCCGCTTCATCAGATCAATTATCACCGGCGCGAGGCCTGTCTTGATCACGTGCCCACCAATCCCCCAGATGACTGGCTTCTTTAACTCTCGCGCACGTTGAATACGAGCGCACAGCTCGCGTAGAGATTGCCCCGCGAGAACGTTTGGCAAACTATCGAGGAAATCACTTAGCGATGAATCACTGTTTAGCGGTTTGGCAAACTCGCTTAGGGAAACTTTGCTGTGCCGCGATGCGAGCGGGTAGGTCTTAACTCCTTCGAGTTCTAGTGGCCGCAGGTGGTCGTCATAAATGGATGGCACAATCGCTCTCCACGCTCAAAGATGTTCTAAATCTGCTAAGTCCTGCGACCGGCCGGAAGCTGCCTTATTTCGTTTTAGCATTTCTTTAGAAATCATCGGAACGCTCAAGCCGTCAATTTCGGCCTGCTCGCGAGTAGCCCAAGCCTCCTGGAAGCTAACTCCGGAAAGGAAGGTCAAAAGATCGACTCGGTTGGGTGCTACGCCTAATTGGATCACCTGATCTTCTTGTAAGAAGTCTTCGATCGAAAGACCAAGACCTCCGAAACCGAATTGCTCAATGGCATTCACAATCTGCTCCGCATTCGCGGGAGAACGGTCAACGAAGAGGTCTATGTCGCCGGTGTATCGCGGATAACCGTGGTAAGCAACCGCAAACGCGCCGACCACGATGTAGCGTACCTTAAGAGCGTTTAATAACTCGACAAACTCTCTTAAATCTGCCTCTAGATTCATCTTCGTGTGGTTTGATTCGACTTCGGAGGATTAACAGGATCTGAATTCTCTGAGCCGGAGTCAGCGAGCGATAATACTGCTTGTCAGCGTCTTCCGCTTCCGCAAAGGTTTTGAAAACTCTTATGGTCTTCTCCATGATCCGGGACGAATTATAGCATCTCTCACGACGCAATCTTCGTCCGTTCGGGATGCTGATTGCCGTTGCCGTTGCGCGTGATTCTACCATTGAGCAGTGGGCGCAGGACGTGGCCTGTGTGGGAGCGGCGGGAGCGTGCGACTTCTTCGGGAGTGCCCGCGGCGACAACGCGGCCACCGTTTTGCCCACCTTCCGGACCAAGATCGATGATGTAATCGGCTGACTTGATTACGTCGAGATTGTGCTCGATGACCAGGACAGTGTTGCCTAACGACACGAGGCGCTGCAAAACGTCCAGCAGCTTATGAACGTCCGCGAAATGAAGTCCAGTGGTAGGTTCGTCGAGGATGTAGATGGTCCGACCGGTCGCACGCTTCGAGAGTTCTTTCGCGAGCTTGATGCGCTGTGCCTCGCCGCCCGAGAGCGTCGTGGCTGATTGGCCCAACTTAATGTAACCGAGGCCCACGTCAAGCAGAGTCTGGAGCTTCTGATTTATTTGCGGGATGTTCTCCAGCAGTGGTAGTGCTTCCTCGACAGTCGTATCGAGCAGATCAGCAATCGACTTGCCTTTGTACTTCACGGCCATAGTCTCGCGGTTGTAGCGCGCACCACGACACACATCGCAGAGCACGTACACGTCGGGCAGGAAGTTCATCTCGATGCGCTTCATGCCGTCGCCTTCGCACGCTTCACAACGCCCGCCTTTAACATTGAAAGAGAAGCGGCCCGGCTTATAACCACGCTCACGCGATTCGGGCAGCATGGCGTAGAGTTCGCGCAGCGGCGTGAACAAGCCGGTGTATGTCGCGGGGTTGGATCTCGGTGTGCGACCGATTGGCGACTGGTCTATCTCAATCACCTTGTCGACATGTTCCAGACCTTCGATCGCTTTGTATGGGCCGGGTTCAGTCGATGAACCATAAAGATGCTGCGCGAGGGCGTAGTAGAGAATGTCCTCGACCAGCGTGGATTTACCAGATCCCGAAACTCCGGTCACGACTGTTAACAAACCTAACGGAAAGGCGACATCGATCTCTTTAAGATTATTTGCGTAAGCGCCCGTGATGGTGAGGTACTTACCGTTTGGCGATCTCCGTTCGGTTGGAACTTCGATCTTCCTCGCGCCGCGAATGTACAGTCCGGTAATCGACTCAGGGTTCTCCGCCACGTCCGCTGCTGTACCGACTGCGACAACTTCGCCGCCGTGCGCCCCCGCGCCTGGGCCAAGATCCACAACGTAGTCAGCGCGCCGAATCGTCTCCTCATCGTGTTCGACTACCAGCACCGTATTACCAAGGTCGCGCAGTGCCGACAATGTTTCCAGAAGCTTTTGATTGTCGCGCGGGTGAAGTCCGATCGAAGGCTCGTCGAGCACGTAAAGAACTCCGCGCAACTGAGAACCGATCTGTGTGGCGAGTCGAATGCGTTGGCCTTCGCCACCGGAAAGTGTTGACGACGATCGATCCAGAGTCAGGTAACCGAGCCCCACGGTCTGCAAAAAGCGCAGCCGGTTCTTTATCTCCCGCAGTATTGGACCAGCGACCTGTTCTTCACGAGAATTCAGCGCGACCTGCTCGAATGCTGCGACGGCATCCTCGATTGGCAGCGACGTGTATTCGGCAATACCGCGCCCACCCACTTGCACAGACAGCGAATCGGAACGCAGTCGCCGTCCATTGCATTCGCTACAAACCGTGGGTGATACCAACTGCTCGAGTGCGATTCTGATTTTTTCGTTAGGTGCTTCGCTTAATCGATCTCGCAGCCAACTGAGTGCGCCCTGCCATTCGCTTTGATAGCTATAGAGTCCCTGAGAGAAGGTTATTTTTCCGCTCACTCCATTCAGAAATCCGTCACGCACTTCCTTTGGCAAGTCGGCAAACGCCTGCTTTGGATCTGCATGGAAGTGTTTGCAGACCGCAAGGAGTGCACTGCGTAGATAGGCGGAGCCCTGCTTGTCGGCGGTGCCCATGTAGCCAAGCTTGTCCGGAGTTTGGCGAGCGTCGGGAATCAATTTTAGCGAATCGACCTCCATCACCGTTCCCAAACCGTGACAGCGTTTGCATGCGCCATAAGCGGAGTTGAACGAGAACGAACGCGGCTCGAGAGGCGGAACGTTGATACCGCAGTTCACGCACGCCATTTTTTCCGAGTAAAGTTTCTCTTCCCCATCGACAATCGAGATCAGGACAGCGCCGCCGGTCAACTTCAACGCAGTGCGAATTGAATCGGTTAGTCGCTCGCGAATGCCACTCTTGATCAACAGTCGATCTACGACAGCTTCGATCGTGTGATTTCTTCTTTTGTCGAGCCGGATCTCTTCGTCGAGCGAAAGCAATTCACCATCAACGCGCGCGCGCAGGAAGCCTTCCTTGGCCAGCTTCTCCAACTCTTTTTTAAACTCGCCTTTTCGGCCGCGAACTATCGGCGCCAACACCATCACACGTTCGCCTTCCGGGAGACTGAGCACGTTCTGCACGATTTGATCGACGCTCTGGCGAGTGATGGCAGCGCCACACTGGTGACAGTGCGGTATTCCGATCGATGAAAACAGTAGCCGCATGTAGTCGTAGATCTCCGTGACAGTTCCAACTGTCGAGCGTGGACTACGAGAGACTGTTTTCTGTTCGATTGAAATTGCCGGCGAGAGGCCGTCAACCGAATCGACGTCGGGTTTCTCGAGCTGATCGAGAAACTGGCGCGCGTAAGCGGAGAGCGATTCGACGTAGCGCCGCTGACCCTCGGCGTAAATGGTGTCGAAAGCGAGGGAAGACTTGCCGGAGCCTGAGAGGCCGGTAATTACGGTGAAGCGATCGCGAGGGATGTCGACATTGATGTTCTTTAGGTTGTGCTGGCGCGCCCCTCTTACACTGATGCGATCAATGGCCATAGTGAAAATCAGTCATTCTAGCTGACAGATTTTCACGCAGCAAGGGACGCTGATTTACGCGGATTTAAGGACGGATATTCACAGATCAGAAATTGAAGCGGAGACCGAGTTCCAGTCGGCGCGGAGATTGAGCCGAGGTGGCCTGGCCGAAGAAGGGTGATGTTTTGACGCCGGAAAAGACTCCCAGATTTGCGTGGTTCAAAACATTGAACGCCTGCGCGTAGAATTCGAGACGGTATTTTTTAGTCGCGCCACCCGAGATTGACGGCGGCGCCGCCCCGTCGCTTCCGCCAATGCGAACCATTCTCACTTGCGGTCCACCAGCCTGCTGCTGCTCAGGTCCGAAGTCCCTGCCCCAACTCAATCGCGAGCCAATCTCCCAACGTCTCGCACCACGCGCACTGTTCCGCCCAAAGCCAGACGGCCGATCATTAATCACGGTATCGCCATTGTCGTCGAAGCCGGTCGTGACGTTGTAAGGCAGCGCAGAAGTGGCCTGGAACACGGTAGATACTCCAAAGCCCATCGGCAGGCGCTTGCTCACAAAGCCTGATATCAAGTGGCGGAAGTCATTCGCTGCTGGACCACGATCAGCGCGCAGGTTGAAGTTGTTTGAAGGCAAACTGAACGGGCTGTCAGCCTCGTTTGTGTTCTTCATCAGCAGGTAATTGATATTCCAGAATAGCCCAGTGACGAACTTAGCCGGACCGATTCCGATCATGAGCCGGTGGCTGGATTGGTAAGCTGACGATTCGATGTTTGTGATGTTCCCAACCGTCGGGTCGGGTCGGCCAAATCCGGGAACCGGCGCGTTGAGATTGCGGCCATGCAACAGATGCACGCCGCGTTGATACTGGTAGTTCGTCGTCAAGCGAAATAACTTGAACGGGTTCGTTTCGATGCCGAGCGAAGATTGAATGATGTAGGGAATCTGTAGATCCGGATCGGTCTGAATTCGACTCGGCGGCAGCGTTGTTTGTGTGCCACCGCTGAACGGATTCGGAAAACCGGGATTGGTCACGACGAGATCTCTTTGTCGCTCGCCGTCAACGCGCAAAGTCTGTTCGTAGGTTTGCGCTGTGAACCAGTCGTAGAAAATGCCGGCCCCACCGCGCACAGTAATCCTTCCGTTCTTCTTTGGCGACCACACAAAACCAAGGCGCGGAGCGACGTTGAACTTACCGGGCACATGATTTTGCAGCTCGTGACGAACGCCGTAGCTGATCGTCAGATTCTTGCGCAGCCGATAATCATCCTGAACGTACCAGCCAAATTGATACTGCCGGTACTTCACGGTCGGATCGCCGGTGCGTTGCGTGTATTGAGCCGGCAGCCCTGCTTCGAACGCTTCGAGATCTGCAAACTGAAAAATACCGAAGGTATTAGTCCTTTCATTGCTGTGGTAGCCTCCAGTTTCAAGTTGCACGCCGAAACGAAGCCCGTGTTTTTCAAGTGCGTAGTCGACG
>JBKPJS010000629.1:0-2466 GCA_046730815.1 Acidobacteriota bacterium | reverse complement strand
TTGGCGGACGCCGAAGTAATGACTCCGTTCGTGCCTGTCTGATATGTGTAATCGATGAACGAGCCATCGGTCGTATGCATGGTACCGATGGTGCCCCAGTTGAAAAACTGAATTGAGCCGGTGTAGCTGTGGCGCGTGCCGTCGGCATCAACCAGCATGCAGCCGTTGTTAATACTAATGCCGAGCAGTTTGCCAAAACCCAACGAAAAACCAGGGGCGGGCCAGCCATGATCGTTGTCATAATTCATTTGAGTGCCTGCCTTGTTCCACAGGCGTGAGTTATAAACAGCACCGAGCGTAACGTTCATGCCGCGCCCGCCTGAACTGTAAACCGGAGCGACAAATTGAAAGTTGCCACTACCTGCGCCGCCGTCTATTGGACCACCGGGAGGATCACCCACGCGGTTGCCGGGATCATCGGCTGACCAATAGTTGGTGTCGTCCCAACCGTTACTGGGCAGCATTGGTGCTGGGCCAGTCGCTGTCTTTGCGTTGGTGGCATGCGCTTGCCTGGTGTTGCTTTCACCACGGCGATTGTTTTTCTTGAATCGTAGACTGCCACCTTTCGGTTCTTCGGCGAGGGCGACCGAAGGGATATCACGCGATGAAACCTGAACTGTTCCCGTGGGCGTCGCGTTGAGATTTGGCCTGGGAGTGGCGCGGACGGTCACCGTGACCTGATCTGTGTATCCTCTGAATCGCGCCGTGATAGTGAAGGAGCCAGGCGTCATGGCCTCGAACTCCCCCTGCTTTGATATGCGCACACGCTCCGCAGGCGTAGCGCCCTGCCCGCTCCATGTGACCCTGGCGCCTGCGACTGTATTATCTTCGCTATCGTATGCGACAGCGGTAAATCTCACTTGATCGCTAAGATCGACGATCGGATCTTTCGGAAAAATCTCTAGCCGGCTGATCCTGGCATCGCGCTCTGCTTGCCTCTCCTGTTCTTTCGCCTCTCCGAGGCCCTGACCCTGCAGAAGCTTTTCCGCGCCGCTGGTGTAAAACCAAATCATAAAGCTGATGGTTGCTTCGTGTGCGAGCGCCTTAATGGTCTGTGGCGCTGCGGGGGTGGAATTCACTAACAGTGAGATCGTTAATACGGCGGAAAGGACGGACGACATATGAGTGCTCCTTGCAGTTAAGGCGCTGCTGTTGAGAACGGTCAATGGACCAGGACGAAGTCGACCGCAAAGTTGCTATTGCAGACTTAGCAACACAAGAATCTCACCTTCGCCTTTGCTCAGCGGCTCCAATGCTTTACCGATCAGAGTTCCGGGCCGGTGGATGAGTACACCCCCGACTTGGATGGGCTGGGATCTCGCCGCAACTCCCGGCTGATCACTGGTAACAAGTAGATCGCCGGTTCGAATTGGTCCATTCTTCGCGCTGACTTTTATTTTTACGCGGCCCGTGGTTGCGACGAGAACTTTACCTTGACCTGCTTCACCCAGGGCAATTCCCGGACTAGCTGAAATCACACCCGCAACACGCGTGTCGTAGCTTTCTCTCGACGCGATCACCTGATTCGAAGTTGTATCGTCCAAAACCACAACTGTTCCCGGAGAGAGCTCTTCCGAAGACTCCACCCATTCGGCCACGTCCTGGTATTTCGCGTTGATATTGCCGTCAACCGTGATGCTGCCGGCTACATGAAGCTTGTTTGCGGGACTTGTCGTGCCGATGCCGACGTTACCGTTGGCGCGCACGATCATTTGAATTGCACTGCTGTTCTCGAACGTCGCGATCGTATCACCCGCGGCCGCGCTTGCCGCCTTCGCGCGAAAACCATTAACTCCGCCATTGACGTCGAGTGAGTAGATAGGCGATGTCGTACCGATGCCGACATTGCCCGCGGTGTCAAAGATCATTCTAAAAGCGCCCGCGTTGTAGTCGTGTAGTCCGAGCTTACCGGCGCCTATGCCTCCAGTTCCGCTATCAAGGAAGAACCCCCATGTTCGCGACGGCGTCACGAATCTCAGCCTGGTCCAATCATTGGTTGTAGTCTGAATGTCCTGTCCGAGAGGTCCACTGCCGTACAGGTGCAGCTTCGCAAGCGAATCCGGAGTGCCGGTTCCGATGCCGACATTGCCGCCCATGGTCACGGCTAGCAACTGGGTCAAAGTGGCGGCCGCGTTCGCGGCACGCGAGGTGTTATCGGCGACTACAGTGAAGGCAAACCCACCCAACGGCGCCGCGGTGATGTAAGAGCCTTTACCGGCCGTAATCATCTTCCACTGCCCATCGAAATAAAGGTTGGAGGTAAAGTGATTGTTGTTGATGGCAGTATAGAAGCCGTATTCCGAACCGGCAGTCGTGCTCCACTGGTGAAAAACGTTACCACCCAACACGTCCAGCCTTCGCGCCGGCGCACCAGTGATTCCGATGCCAACGTTGCTGTTGTAATAAACGCTGGAACCGGACGTGGTCCATTGTGAACCTCCTACCTGAGACCATGCCGTCTTGCAG
>JBKPJS010000628.1:0-4780 GCA_046730815.1 Acidobacteriota bacterium | reverse complement strand
GGAAAAGGCAGCGTGTTATGATGCGCGCCGCAAAGTCAAGACTGCATTTCCGTGGGGCGATGCCAGTCCCGGCAGCGGCAATACAAATCTTTTCGAGAACGGTTTCTGGTCAGTTGCGCCCGTCGGCGCCTTTCCGGACGGCGCGAGCGCTTACGGCTGCCAGCAGATGATTGGCGACGTATGGGAGTGGACCACGTCCGATTACGTGCCCTATCCGGGATTTAAAGCGGAGTTTGATGAATACAACGACAAGTGGTTCGTCAATCAAAAGGTTCTACGTGGCGGCTCTTTTGCGACGCCGCAGTTGCATATCAGAGCGACTTACCGAAACTTCTTCCACACCCAGGAGCGGTGGATGATTTCGGGATTTCGGTGTGCCAAAGATCTTTAGCCACAGATACACGGATTACACAAATCGAGCCCACCCAATGAAGGAGAACATCATGTCCCTACGGCCCCGAAGACTGTTCGCCGGTATTGTTTTAGTAGTGTTAACTGCGATTCCGGTTCTCGGACAAACCGAGACGCGCAGTAGCGCGGAACCGGCAGGCGCCACAACGGCAGGCGCGAGCAAAGCTGCGGCTGTAAATCCGAAGTACACTACACCAAGGTCTCCGCTCGATACCGCTTACGGCGCAAAGATCGCCGAGTACACGACCGAGAAGTACTTCATGACGGAGCTCGTCGATCATCTGCCGCTGTCTGACAAAGTTCCATCGCCACAGAAGGTTTTGGGCTACGCCGTCGGCACGCCAAATAAGCTTACGTACACAAAAGATCTCTATCGTTATTACCGCGAGCTGGCCGCAGCTTCACCGCGTGTGCGCGTGTTGAGTGCACCGGAAAAAAGCGAAGAGGGACGCGAGCAAATGCTCGTGCTGGTGAGCGATGAAGCGAATCTTGCCAAGCTCGATCGTTACAAAGAGATAACCGCGAAGCTGGCTGACCCAAGAAAGATTAGCGAGACCGAAGCACAAGCGCTGGTCGCGGAAGCAAAACCATTTTACTGGGCTTCCGGTTCGATACATTCTCCTGAAACAGGTTCGCCCGAGATGCTGATGGAGATGGCGTATCGCCTCGCCGTCGAGGATTCACCGTTCATCGAAGATATTCGCAAGAACATGATCGTGATGATCACTCCGGCGCTCGAAGTGGACGGCCGCGATCGAATGGTCGATCTCTACAACTATCGCAAAGCTAATCCCGGCAAACCAGCGCCCTCACTGCTTTACTGGGGCAAGTACGTTGCGCACGATAACAATCGCGATGGCCTGGGAATGGCGCTCGCTCTCACACGCAACCAGATGCGAACCTTTCTCGAGTATCACCCGACCGTGCTTCACGACCTGCACGAGTCCGTGCCTTATCTCTACACGATGACCGGCACTGGTCCATACAACGCCTGGCTCGATCCGCTGGCGATCGACGAGTTTCAGTTACTGGCTTATCACGAGATCGAGGAGATGACGAAGCGCGGCGTTCCCGGCGTTTGGACGCATGGTTTTTACGACGGTTGGGCGCCAAATTACATGCTTTACATCGCCACCGGCCACAACTCGATCGGTCGTTTTTACGAAACTTTCGGCAACGGCGGCGCCGATACTCGCGAGCGAACGCTCCCTGCAACCCAGACCTCGCGCGTTTGGTACCGGCCCAACCCGCCGTTTCCGCGTGTCAACTGGTCCATGCGCAACAACGTCAACATGCAACAGTCGGCGATTTTGTTTGCCATGAACTTCGTCGCGAAAGAGAAGGAGCGGTTTCTGAATAACTTCTATCTCAAGAGCAGACGGTCTATTGCCAAGGCCGCAAACGAAGGTCCGGCGGCTTACATCATTCCCGGCGATACGCCGCGTCCGGTTGAGGCCGCCGACATGGTAAATCTTCTGCGGATGCAGGGAGTCGAAGTACACCGCGCGACCAAAGAATTCAGCGTCAAGGATCAGAAATATCCGGCCGGCTCTTACATCGTCAGGATGGACCAGCCGTACTCGCGCATGGCCGACATGCTGCTCGATACGCAGTATTACAACGTCAGCGATCCGGCGCCCTACGACGACACCGGCTGGACGATGGGAGCAATGCGAAACGTTAAGACCGTGCGCGTTATAGACAAGAGCGTTCTCGACGCGCCTGCGACTCTGTTAACGTCCGACGCAAAAGTAACAGGACAACTTACAGGTCCTGCTTCCGCCGTTGCTTACGTGATCAATCACAACACTGACAACACGCTCGCGACACTTCGCTTCAGGTTGAAGGATGTGAAGATGAGCGCCGCCGAAGACTCGTTCAAAATCAGCGACCAGCAATTCAATACCGGCTCGTTCATCTTGAAGAAAGATGGCAACCCTCAGGATCTGCGCACACGGCTGGAGTCGGCTGTATCCGAACTTGGTCTAAAAGCCATTGGCGTGGACAAATTGCCGGACGTGAAGACTCACGAACTGGCGGTGCCACGCATCGCGATCGTTCACACCTGGACCAGCACCCAGAACGAAGGTTGGTTTCGCATCGAGTTTGACCGGCTGCAAATTCCTTACACATACATCTCCGATCACGTTATTCGCAACACTCCGAATCTGCGCGAGAAGTTTGACGTTTTGATCTTCCCACCCGTTGGTGGCTTGGCCCAGACAATAGTCAACGGCATGCCGAAACGCGGAGAACCGATTCCGTGGAAGGCATCTACCATCACGCCGAACTTTGCGACGTCACCCGATCAAACGGACGACATGCGGGGCGGCATGACTGTCGGCGGCGTCGCCAACCTTCAGAAATTCATTGAAGATGGAGGTCTGTTCATCACCATCGCCGGTGTTTCTCAGGTTCCAATTGATTATGGGATCACGACCGGCGTCTCGATTCTACCCGCAGATAAACTCCAGGCTCGCGGTTCGATTTATAACGCCACGTTCTCTGATAGAAGGAGTCCGATTGCTTACGGCTACGATGCTGCTCTGCCGATTTACTTCAACCAGTCGCCGCTGTTTCAAATAGCAGCCGGAGGCGGTGGTGGGTTTGGTGGAGGGGGTGGCGGCGGACAGGCAGCCGGTGGTGGGGCAAACCGCGCTTCGGGACGCGGTAGTGTCAGTGATCCGGATGTGATTCAGGCAATGCCGCAGCCGCGACCCGCAGACCCTTCGAACCGGGCGGATGCTGATCAGGAGCAACGCGAGAGTCCGTTCTTCGTACCGCCGCAGTTGCGGCCGCGTGTCGTGCTGCGTTTTGTGTCTGATGAAAAGAACCTGCTCGTCAGCGGCATGCTTGCGGGCGCGAATGAACTGGCGAATCGGCCGGCGGTGGTTGACGTGCCGGTTGGTCGTGGGCACGTGGTGATGTTTGCGACGAACCCGATGTGGCGACATCAAACGCAGGGTGAGTTTTTCCTCATCTTCAACGCGGCACTGAATTACGACAACCTCGGCGCCGGGCGCGGCGAATCGCGCGGACAGGGACAGCGCTCCAGCAGCGTCGACGATCAGTAAATGACGACACTTCTATCTGATATCGAAACGCGCGTGTTGGGCTCGCTGATCGAGAAGCAGGTGACTACGCCCGAATACTATCCGCTCACGCTCAACGCGCTGACGCTTGCCTGCAATCAGAAGAACAACCGGCACCCAGTCACTTCGTATTCCGAGAACCAGGTTGCTGATGCGCTGGAGAGCCTGCGCGAGAAGAACCTCACATACGTCTTCTACGGCAGCACGAGCCGTGTGCCGAAGTACAAGCACGTGATGCCGGAAGTCATGCACCTGAACCACGCGGAGACAGCGTTGATGTGTGTGCTCATGTTGCGCGGAGCACAGACGCTCGGAGAGTTGCGTGGCAGCGCCTCACGGCTTCACGAGTTTTCGAGTTTGGAAGAAGTTGAAGAAACTCTGAACGGGCTCATCTCGCGCGAGCCTGAGCCGCTCGTCGCACGCCTGCCGCGCCAGCCCGGACAAAAGGAAGGCCGGTTCGCGCACCTGCTTTCGGGTGAGATCGATGTTGAAACACTGGCAGTTGAAAGCGAGCGCGCTCCACGGCGCACCGGTTCGGAACAAGTTGAACGACTGGAACAGAAGGTCGATGCGCTCAGCAGCGAAGTTGAGAAGTTGAAAGAACAGTTCGAACAGTTTAGAAAACAATTCGAATAGGCCACAGATTCACACGGATGAAGACAGATTCTGGCCCGTTTCACGCCTGGGCTCGTGATTCAGCTATGCAAACCACCGGCGCGTAAGTATAATACTTGTCCCTTATGAACCTGGAAATTTTCCATCCAGCAGTAGCGCGCTGGTTTGCCCGGAGCTTTCCTGCACCCACGGAGCCGCAATTACAAGCGTGGCCCGAGATCAAGAAACAACGTCATACGCTAATCGCAGCGCCAACCGGATCCGGCAAAACTCTCGCGGCATTTCTCTCAGCCATCGACGATCTGGTCCGGCTTGGCGTTGAAGGAAAGCTCGACGATTCCACCCACGTTATCTACGTCTCGCCGCTGAAAGCCCTCAGCAACGACGTGCAGCGCAATCTTCAGGTTCCACTGGAGGGCATTCAAAGTGAACTGAAAGCTCTCGGACTGCCGGAAGTCAACATTCGGACTTTGGTGCGTACCGGCGACACGCCCGCCGCCGAACGTACCGCGATGACCAAGCGTCCACCACACATTGTCGTCACGACTCCCGAGTCGCTCTACATTTTGCTAACCAGCGAAGGCGGCCGGCGCATGTTGGAAACGACGCGTACGTTGATTCTCGATGAGATTCACGCCGTAGTCGGTGACAAACTTGGCTCC